>NZ_CAXUNQ010000007.1:0-135348 GCF_964252615.1 uncultured Bradyrhizobium sp. | reverse complement strand
CTCTGCAGCGCACCGCTCCGCAAGGGCTGCGCGCTGCGCTGCGTCCGGGGAACGCACGCCCCGTGGAGCGCGATATTGCAAGACGCCGCAACACACGCCGCGTCAACCGCAGGCTTGACCCGCGTATCCATCGCACTTCGAAAAAGGCTTTTGCGAAGCAGGGTGGATTGCCGGTCAAGCCCGGCAATGACGATAAGATATGTGCATCCAGTAGGGCTTGACCCGGCAATCCATCCCTTCGAAACCACTCTTCCGAAGATGGATGGATACGCGGGTCGAGCCCGCGTATGACGGAAAGCGTCGAGCCCGGCCCTATGACGGGATCGGTCGAGCCCGCGTAGGACGGGACGGGTCGAGCCGTACCGCGATGTCGGCATCGTTCATGCTCGTTCGTCTTCCACCAAAGGAACCCCGCATGCTCTATGCCCTGCTTTGCTACAACCACGAAGACACGGTTTTCTCCTGGAGCAAGGAAGAGGACGATGCGGTGATGGCGCAGCTTCACCTCGTCCATGAAAACCTTGCGAAACAGGGCAAGCTTGGCCCCGCAATCCGCCTGCTGCCGACGACCGCGGCGACGACGTTGCACAAGAACCAGGATCCGCCGCTGATCATCGACGGACCCTATGCCGAAACCAAGGAGCAACTGCTCGGCTTCTACGTCATCGACGTCTCCGGGCTGGAGGAGGCGCTGCGGTTCGCGCGCGACCTTGCCAAGGCCAACCCCGGCGGCGCCTATGAAATCCGCCCGGTCGGCCTGTTCCTGCCGGGAGGCCTTGCCACATGACCGACACCGCCTGGATCGATGCCGCGCTGACTTCGGCGCGTCCCCAGGCGCTCGGCGCGCTGTTGCGCTATTTCCGCGATCTCGATACCGCCGAGGAGGCTTTCCAGAACGCCTGCCTGCGCGCGTTGAAAAGCTGGCCGCAGAACGGGCCGCCGCGCGATGCCGCGGCGTGGCTAATCATGGTCGGGCGCAATGTCGCGATCGACGACATCAGGCGCGGCAACAGGCAGCAGCCGCTTCCCGATGACGAGGCGATCTCCGATCTCGGCGACGCCGAGGACGCGCTGGCGGAGCGTCTCGACGGCTCGCATTACCGCGACGACATTTTGCGGCTGCTGTTCATCTGCTGTCATCCCGATCTGCCGGCGACCCAGCAGATCGCACTGGCGCTGCGCATCGTCTCGGGTCTCAGCGTCAAGCAGATCGCCCGCGCCTTTCTGGTCACCGAAGCCGCGATGGAGCAGCGCATCACCCGCGCCAAGGCCCGCGTCGCGCAGGCCGGCGTGCCGTTCGAGACTCCCGGCGCGGTGGAGCGCAGCGAGCGGCTCGCCGCCGTCGCCGCGATGATCTATCTGATCTTCAACGAGGGCTATTCGGCGGGCGGAGATACCGCCGAAGTCCGCGCCCCCTTCTGCGAAGAGGCGATTCGCCTCGCCCGGCTGCTGCTGCGGCTGTTCCAGAGCGAAGCCGAAATCATGGGCCTGACCGCGCTGTTGCTGCTGCAGCATGCCCGCGCGGCGGCGCGGTTCGACAAGAACGGCGCGCTGGTGCTGCTGGACGACCAGGACCGGAACTTGTGGAACGCGACGATGATCGCCGAAGGACTGGCCCTGATCGACAAGGCGATGCGGCACCGCGCCAGCGGGCCGTACCAGGTCCAGGCCGCGATCGCGGCGCTACATGGCCGGGCGGAACGACCCGAGGACACCGACTGGGTGCAGATCGACCTGCTCTACGGCGCGCTGGAGATCATGCAGCCGTCGCCGGTGGTCACGCTCAACCGCGCGGTGGCGGTATCCAAGGTGCGCGGCCCTGCCGCGGCGCTTGCGATGATCGAGCCGCTGGGGGCGCGGCTGTCGAATTATTTTCACTTCTTCGGCGTGAAAGGCGCGCTCCTGATGCAGCTCGACCGCGACGACGAGGCGCGCATCGCCTTCGACCGTGCCATCGCGCTGGCCCACACGTCGGCGGAAGCCGCCCACATCCGCATGCACCTCGACCGCCTGATGCGCGACGGCAGCCAGGCGGGGGCGAGGTGAGGGACTGCAATGCATTGTGCCCGGACGCGGCGCGGCATCCTTCATGCCGCTCCGCCCAGGCCGGACCGCCACAGATGGGAGCGTCATGGCCGGGTCGAGCCCTGCCATGTGCACACATCCCGACCGTCATTGCCGGACTCGACCCGGCAATCCATCCCCGTCGAAACGACGCTTGCGAAGATGGATGGATACGCGGGTCACGCCCGCGTATGACGAGATGAGTGAATCTCGTCGAGCCCGCGCATGATATTTTTTTCATCACCTGTCGGATTGCCGCCGAACCGTTCGTCTTGCAGTCAAATCACCGGAGCCGCCTGAACGCATCACGGAACGTAAGGCGGATCAGCGCAGCGGTATCCGCCGCGCCTTGTGCGCCGCACGAGGCGGGTTACGCTGCGCTAACACGCCCTCGCGGAATGAAATCAGCAAAGGAGACCACCATGCAAGTCAATCCCTACCTCCACTACAACGGCAACTGCGAGGCGGCGTTCAAATTTTACGAGCAGGCGATCGGCGCCAAGATCAATGTGCTGATGACCTTCGAGGGTGCGCCGCCGGAAATGCAGACGCCGCCGGAATGGAAGACGAAGATCATGCACGGCAGCATCTCGGTCGACGGCGAGGTGATCATGGGTTCCGACTCGCCGTCTGGCCACTACCGCCAACCGCAGGGGTTTTCGGTCACGCTGACGGTGGATGATCCCGCCGACGCCGGACGGAAATTCGACGCATTGAGGGAAGGCGGCGCCGTCACCATGGCCTTTGCGCCGACCTTCTTCGCCAAGGGGTTCGGCATTTGCGTCGACAAGTTCGGCATTCCGTGGATGGTGATCTCACCGATGGAGATGTGAGGGTTCGTGTTCGGGCGCGCTGCGGCATTCCAAGGCGATGCGAAGCATCGCCGATCATGCCGCTTCGCGAACAGCCGAGCGCTGCGCTGCGTCCGGGGGACGCAGCCTACCGGCACATCGGATAGATCGCCGCAAGCGCGCGGCCGCGCAGCAGCAGGACGCGCGAGGTCAAGCCGCCATGGCGGCGGATCCAGCCGCGCACCGGCGACGGATAGGCCTGCAGCACCGCCGCCGACGCCTCCGGCTCGGCATACAATCTTCCGCGCCCGTCCATCGAGCGCGCGGCGTGAAAACCCAGCACCGCGCGGCGCGTCACGCAGATGCGCTCGTTCGGCACCGCCGACAGCACCAGCGTGCAGGCCGACAGGCACGGCCCGTCGATCACCACCCGTTCGCCGGACGCGCGCACCTGCGCGAACAGGTCGAGAAAGGGACCCACCTCGCCGCCGGGGCTGGCCAGAATGCGCACCTCGGCGGATGCGGGGGCGGCGAGCAGCAGCATTGCGAGCAACAGATGCTTTGCGAGAATGGTTCTCATGGCGGGCGTTCCGTTAAAACTCAGCCGTCATTTCCGGGCTCGCGCTTCGCGCGCCCCGGAATGACGCATGCATTTAAATCGCGGCAATCATGGGATGGCACTACGAATCCCTCCGCTGCCCCCGCAGCGTCGGCAGTCCCACTCCCGCGGCATCGAAGCCGCCGTCGACGGCGAGCACCTGCCCGGTGATGTAGCTCGCCCGCTCGCTGCACAGGAAGAACACCGCCTCCGCCAGTTCCTCTTCCAGCCCGTAACGGTTGAGCGGAATGGCGTCGTGATAGTCGGCGCGGATTTCCGGGGTGTGAACCTGCCGCGCCATCGCGGTTTCCACCGGCCCGGGCGCCACGCCGTTGACGCGGATGCCGAGCCCCGCCAGTTCGACCGCGAACTGCTTGGTCAGATGCGCCAGCCCCGCCTTGCTGGTGCCGTAGGCGGTGCGCAGCGTCGAGGCGCGCAACCCGGAGATCGAGGTGATGTTGACGATGGCGCCGCCGCCGTGCTCGCGCATCAGCGGGGCCGCGGCCCTGGTGCACAGGAAGGGCCCGGTGAGATTCACCGCCAGCACGCGATTCCAGTCGGCCTCGGACGTTTCCAGCAGCGGCGCGAACACCGCGACCCCGGCATTGTTGACCAGCGCGTCGAGCCGGCCGAAGCGCACACCGGTTTCGGCCACCGCGGCCGCATCCGCAACGTCGCACGGCAGCGCCAGCGCATGGTCGGCATCGTCCAGCGCCGCCACCGCGCCGCGCAGCAATTCGCCCTCGATGTCGAGCAGCGCGACGCGCCAGCTTTGGCTGAGAAACTTTTTCGCGACCGCAAGCCCGATGCCGCGCGCGGCACCGGTGACGAGCGCGACTTTTCTGATGTCCGTGGTCATCCGATCCATTCCTGCGCGTGTTCAACGGTGTTATAGCGCATCGCAAAGCCCGGTGTCTCCGATGCGGTACGAGCGACTTTTCCGGCGGTGATTATCCCGAAATAATTTCGGGCAAGCTGTCGGCGCCATGAAACGCAACCCGTCTTCATGATACGACCGCGCGGTCCAACCTTGCGCCCGCGCAACGCAAACCTCAACGGAGCGACGACATGCGATTCATGATGCTGATGATCCCGAAGGGGTACGAGAGCGCCGCGCCCGGTACCATGCCGCCGGCCGACGCGGTGGCCGCGATGATGAAATACAACGAGGCGCTGAAAGCGGCCGGCGTGCTGATCACGCTCGATGGGCTGCATCCGCCGTCGATGGGCGCGCGGGTGACGTTCGCGGACGGCAAGCCGCTGGTGACCGACGGGCCGTTCGCCGAAGCCAAGGAAGTGCTCGGCGGCTACTGGATGATCGACGTGAAATCGCGCGACGAGGCGATCGCATGGGCGACCAGGTGCCCGGCCGGCCCGAATGAAATCGTGGAAGTGAGACAGGTGCAGGAAATGGCCGACTTCCCGGACGATGTGCGGCGGGCGGCCGCGGGATTCACGGAATTGCAAGGCAAATCCGCTGGTTAGCCGGAATTGCGGATTTCCGGCGTGCGGCCCGGGGCGGTTCACACTTCCGCCGCCGGTTTGCCGCATCACCATCGCAACAATTGCGCCGCTTCGATGAATCGGCGGTAACCCGTTGAACCGGCGCCGGTATCGGGCTGGATGGCGCCAAGCCGGCCGCGGCCATTTATCGTGACCTTTTGACGCGGCTCATGTAAAAGCTGTTCACATGAGCTGGCGCAAGGAATCGCGCCGCGCCGAGCGCGGCTATCACCACGGCAATCTCAAAGAGGCGTTGCTGCAGGCGGCGCTCGGCCTGATCGCCGAGAAGGGACCGGCCGGTTTCACCTTCGCCGACGCCGCGCGGTCGGCCGGCGTCAGTCCGGCGGCGCCGTACCGGCATTTTCGCGACCGCGACGAACTGCTGTCCTCGATCGCGCAGCGCGGCTTCGAACAGTTCGAGGCGGTGCTGAATGCGGCGTGGGACGACGGCCGTCCCGACACCGTCATCGCGTTCGAACGGGTCGGCAAGGCCTATCTCGCATTCGCGCGCCAAGAGCCGGCGTTCTACTCGGCGATGTTCGAATCCGGGCTGTCGGCCGATATAAATCCGGCATTGCACGCAGCCGGCGAGCGCGCCTTCGGCATCATCCGCGCCGCGGCGGCGCGGCTTGCCGCGCTGGCGCCGCCCGGCGTGGCGCGGCCGCCGGCGCTGATGATGGCGCTGCACATCTGGTCGATGTCGCACGGCGTCGCCTCGCTGTTCGCGCGCGGCGACGCGGCGCGGCGCAAGCTGCCGATGTCGGCCGAAGAGCTGCTGGAAGCCGAAGTGCTGATCTATCTGCGCGGGCTCGGCTTTCCGGCCGAGCGGCGGACAGCTCCGGAAGACCGGCCGCCCGCGGCTGCCTCAGGTCCCTGGGGCAAACGCTCAACATAATGTGAGCGGACTTTTCCGGCGCCCGCTTGACAATAATCAGGATTGGATTAGCTATGTAAATGTTATTTACATTCACAACGGCGCTGCCGTCACGGAGAGGAACATGGCCTACACCGCAGATGTCAATCAATGGCGCGGTCCGGTTGAACAGCCGCATCGCCCGCATCTCTTTGAAAATCCTTGGCATCCCGGCTGGATCGCGCTGACGGTGCTGGGCTTCGTGTTCTGGTGGCCGGTCGGCCTTGCGCTTCTCTTCTACACAATCGGGAGCAGAAAAATGGGTTGCTGGAGCCACTCGGACCGTTTCGAAAACAAGATGCAGAAGATGCAGTACAAGATGGAACGGATGCGCGGCCGCATGGAGCGCCGCGGCTTCCCGTTCGGTCCGCCGTCGAGCGGCAACCGCGCCTTCGACGAATACCGCGTCGAGACGCTGCGCCGGCTGGAAGAGGAGCAGACCGAATTCCGCGACTTCCTCGATCGTCTGCGTCACGCCAAGGACAAGGAAGAGTTCGACGCCTTCATGGCGCAGCACCGCGGCCGACCGACGCCGCCGAACGACGCGCCGCAGAGCTGATCCAAATCGCTTAAAGCCGTCAGGCGCAAGCCCCCTCCATCTGACGCCAACACCGCTGCCCGCCTTTGCAAAAAGGCGGGCGGTTTTGTTTTGTCCGCGCGTCGTGTAGATCGTTCCCGGGCGCGATGCAGCGCTGTTCGCGCCGCTTCGCCGCGTCGGGACACCAAAGACCGCTGGCGAGGATGGATGGATAGGCGGGTCAAGCCCGCGTATGACACGACAGGGGAACGCCATGCCTGGCGTCTTGACGGACGCAGTCGCAGTGCCCGTGCGCGCGCTGGCATGGCTCGGCCGGCAGGGCACCCGCGCCGTCGCAGCGCTGGTGCTGATCGGCCTCGCGCTGCCGCCGCTCGGCGAACTGCTCAAGCCCTACGTCGCCGAAGCGATCTTCCTGCTGCTGTGCATTTCGTTCATGCGCGTCGATATCGCGGCGCTGCGCGATCATCTGCGCCGGCCGGCCATCGTGCTGGCCGCGTCACTGTGGGACATGATCGCGGTGCCGGCGCTGATCGGCCTCTTCTGTCTCGCCGCCGGCCTCGACAAATCCTCACCGGATCTGTTTCTCGCATTGATGCTGCAGGCGGTGGCTTCGCCGATGATGGCAGCGCCGGCGCTGGCGGCGGTGATCGGGCTGGATTCGACGCTGACGCTGATCACGCTGGTGACCGGGACCGCGCTGGTGCCGCTGACCGCGCCGCTGTTCGCTTGGCTGTTCTTAGGCGGCGCGCTTGTCCTGTCGCCGCTGGCGCTCGGGCTCAAGCTTGCTTTCATGTTGGCGGGCTCGCTCGCCGTCGCGTTTGTGATCCGCTGGATGTTCGGCATTGCCGCGATCCGCCGCCACAAGGAGCCGATCGACGGCATCAACATCGTGATCCTGCTGGTGTTCGTCAGCGCGGTGATGGGCTCGGTCGCGAGCAGCTTCTGGGCCGATCCGCTGCAGGTTCTCGGCATCGCGTTGCTCTCGTTCGCGATCTTCTTCGCTCTCGTCGGCGCCACCATGCTGGTGTTCCGCCGCCTAGGGAGCGAACGCGCGCTGGCGCTGGGCCTGCTGGTGTCCCAGCGCAACATGGGCCTGATGGTCGCCGCCGCCGGCGGCACGCTGCCGGATCTGACGTGGCTGTACTTCGCGCTGTCGCAGTTTCCGATCTATTGGTCGCCGCAGTCGCTGAAGCCGGTGGTGGGGAGGATGCGGGCGGGACGAGATGAGGACGCCACTGAGAGTATGGCGACGCCATCCCCAAAGTTACCTCGCCGGTAACCCCTTCTTAACCATGATCAGCGTCTGCTGAGTTCAGCAACGGCGCGTCATCAGCCCTTGTTTTGACATGTTGGCAGGGGATGCAGGACCCGGCTTCTGCAACGGGCCTCCCATGCGACAGATTGGAACTTGGCGTTGGCGCCTGCTGCCGCGGGTGGCGCGTGGTTTCTCAAAGGGAATCGGAAGCCGCCCCGGGCACCACGGAATACCTGCGTTAGAGGACGTCGCTTGAGAGGAATCCGCTTATGAATCCGGCCGACGTGGCGCAGTCAGCTTTGCCGCTCGCCTCTTCCGATGTCTCGCTGATCGCGCTGTTCCTGCAGGCCCATTGGGTCGTCAAGGCGGTGATGCTGGGGCTATTGGCGTGCTCGATCTGGGTCTGGGCGATCGCGATCGACAAGATATTCCTATATGCGCGCACCAAGCGCGCCATGGACCGATTCGAGCAGGCGTTCTGGTCCGGTGAATCGATCGAGGAGCTCTATCGGGCGCTGTCGGGCAAGCCGACGCAGTCGATGGCAGCCTGTTTCGTGGCCGCGATGCGGGAGTGGAAACGCTCGTTCGAGAGCCAGGCGCGCTCCTTTGCGGGCCTGCAGATGCGGATCGAGAAGGTGATGAACGTCTCCATCGCACGCGAGATCGAGCGGCTGGAGCGGCGGCTCTTGGTGCTGGCGACCGTCGGCTCGGCCGGTCCCTTCGTCGGCCTGTTCGGCACGGTGTGGGGCATCATGTCGAGTTTCCAGTCGATTGCGGCGTCGAAGAACACCTCGCTTGCGGTAGTCGCTCCCGGCATTGCGGAAGCCCTGTTCGCCACCGCCATCGGCCTTATCGCCGCCATCCCGGCGACTATTTTTTACAACAAATTCACGTCAGAAGTGAACCGGCAGGCGCAGCGGCTGGAGGGGTTTGCCGATGAATTTTCAGCCATTTTGTCGCGCCAGATCGACGAACGCGCGTGATCGGCGGTATATGATGGACACCTTGGTGAGCACCAGATCATGGCAATGAGCGGAGCGGGCGCCTCCAGCGGCGGCGGACGCCGCGGCCGGCGCAAGGCGGTCATGGCGGAGATCAACGTCACGCCGATGGTGGACGTGATGCTGGTGCTGCTGATCATTTTCATGGTGTCGGCGCCGCTGTTGACGGTCGGCGTGCCGCTCGATCTGCCGCAGACCCAGGCCAAGAGCCTCGACCAGGACAAGAACCCGCTGACGCTGTCGGTCAATCTCAAGGGCCAGGTGTTCCTCAACGACAGCGAGATCGGGATCGAGGAGCTGGTGCCGAAACTGAAGGCGATCACCGAGGCGCGGGCCGGGATGGACGAGCGTATCTTTGTTCGCGGCGACAAGAAGGTGGACTACGGCACCGTCATGAAGGTGATGGGCCGGCTGTCGCAGGCTGGTTTCAGGCGGGTGGCGCTGGTCACCGAGGTGGAGCAGGGATAGGGCCTTGAGGTGAATCTGAAGGTCGACAAGAATCTGGCGGCGTCGGTTGCCCTGCACCTGTGCGTGCTCGGCTACGGGCTGGTGTCGTTTTCGGCGCGCTCGCTGGAAGCGCCGCCGCCGGAATCGATGCCGGTCGACATCATCTCCGCCGACCAGCTCTCAAAGCTCACCGCCGGAGCCAAGACCGGCGAAAAGGATAAGCCGAAGCCGCTGGTGGAAAAGGTCGCCGACGCCAGGCCGGTCGACGATACCGTCGGCAAGATCACCGAAAAGCCGCCGGTCGAAACCGCCGTGGCTCCGACCCCACCGCCGAAGCCGGTCGAAAAGCCGGTCGAGAAAAAACCCGACCCGCCGAAGCCGGTGGCCGAGCAAAAGCCCAAGGACGAGCCGAAGCCGATCGAGAAAAAACCGGATCCGCCGAAGGTCGATCCCATCGCCGAAGCCTTGAAGACCGACGACAGCAAGAAGCCCGTCCCGAAGCCGGAAGCCAAGGCATCCCCTCCGCAACCGCCGAAGCCGAAACAGGAACGCACCTTCGATCAGTCGAAGATCGCCGCCTTGCTCGACAAGCGCGACCCGACCCGGCAGGCCGCCGCCGGCGCGCAACTGAATTCGCAGGCCTCGCTCGGCGCAGCAAGGGGCACCGCGGCGACGCTGTCGCAGTCCGAGCTCGACGCGCTGCGCGCGCGGCTGACCAAGCTTTGGAACGTGCAGGCCGGCACCGAGCGGCCGGAAGAACTGATCGTCGATATCCGGATCAGGCTGACGCCGGACAAGCGGCTTGCCGGACCGCCGGAGATCGTTTCGCGCGGGACGTCGCCGCGCTATCAGGCCGCGGCCGACGCCGCAATGCGCGCGGTGCTGCAGGGCCAGCCGTTCGACATGCTGCAGGCCGCCACTTACGAGCAGTGGAAGGACATGATCGTGACCTTCGATCCGCGCCAGATGTTTCATAGCTGATGTTTGAAATGAGTTCGAGAATGTCCGTCACGTCGTTCCGTCTGCCGCCGCCGCCGCTGAGCCGCCGCCACGCCTTGATCGGCGGCGCTGCCGCGGGCCTGCTGCTGCCGTCATTGGCGCGCGCGCAAACGCGGCTGCAGATCACCGAAGGCAATGTCGCGCCGCTGCCGATCGCGATACCGAATTTCGTCGGCGGCACGCCGGCGGATGGCGAGGCCGGGGTCGGCGTGGCGCAGGTCATCACCAACAACCTCAAGCGCTCCGGGCTGTTCGCGCCGATCGACCAGGCGGCCTTCATCGAGAAAATTTCCAACATCGATGCGGCCCCGCAATTTGCAAGCTGGAAGACCATCAATGCGCAGGCGCTGGTCACCGGCCGCATGACCCGGCAAGGCGACGGACGGCTCAAGGCCGAGTTCCGGCTGTGGGACGTCGCTGCCGGCCAGCAGCTCACCGGTCAGCAGTATTTCACCTCGCCGGAATACTGGCGGCGGATCGCGCATATCATTTCCGACCAGATCTATGAGCGGCTGACCGGAGAGAAGGGCTATTTCGACAGCCGCGTGGTGTTCGTCGACGAAACCGGGCCGAAGGAACGCCGCGTCAAGCGGCTGGCGCTGATGGACCAGGATGGCGCCAATGTGCGCTACCTCACGCGCGGCGCCGACCTTGTGCTGACACCGCGGTTCTCGCCGTCGACCCAGGAAATCACCTATATGGAGTTCGGCCAGGGCGATCCCCGCGTCTATCTGTTCAACATCGAAACCGGGCAGCGCGAGATCGTCGGCAATTTCCCGGGCATGTCGTTTTCGCCGCGGTTTTCCCCGGACGGACAGCGCGTGATCATGAGCCTGCAGCAGGGCGGCAACTCGAACCTGTTCGTGATGGATCTGCGCTCGAAGTCCACCACGCGCCTCACCGACACCCCGGCCATCGATACCTCGCCGTCCTATGCGCCCGATGGCTCGCGCATCTGTTTCGAATCCGACCGCGGCGGAAAGCCGCAGATCTATGTGATGCCGGCGACCGGCGGGGGAGCGCAGCGCATCTCGTTCGGCGAGGGCAGCTATTCGACCCCGGTGTGGTCGCCGCGCGGCGATTACATTGCCTTCACCAAGCAGGGCGGCGGGCAGTTTTCAATCGGTATCATGAAGACCGACGGCTCCGGCGAGCGGCTGCTTACCTCCGGCTATCACAATGAGGGTCCGACCTTCGCCCCGAACGGCCGCGTGCTGATGTTTTTCCGCGACCCCGGCGGCAGCGGCGGCCCTTCGCTGTTTACCGTCGATATTTCCGGACGCAATGAACAACGGGTTCCGACTCCGGGATTCGCGTCCGATCCGGCATGGTCGCCGCTGTTATCCTGATATGGTTATTGCGAAATTGCCGCATTACGCGTGCAGGCCCGCGTGCCGGCCGGCAAGGTTGGCCTAGCCCGCTGATTTGCCGGGCAGATTTTTGCTCCGCTTTGGCGATGGCAACGTCTCGGTAACGATATTCCCTCAGAAAGACTTCATCTGCGGCAGGTAAAACTGCACGTCGAAAAAGGACGTGCGCGCTCCCGATGCAACTCGCTGGCCGAACTACAGATCCCGATCAGAGGATATCGCCGTCGATCTACGCGGCGCTGGTCGATTCGCTGTTCCAGAACCCGGGGCCGATGCTGGCGGGAGCGCTTTTCGCGGCCGTCGCGGCGGTCATGACGGCTTTGAAGTCCGGCGACAACTGGCTGTGGCCATGCGCCGCACTTCTGATCGTAACCGGCGCATTCCGCGCGTTCGACATGCACCGCTACAAGGCGCGCAAGGCCGCCTTGACCGCCGACGATGCCGGACGCTGGGAGATTCGCTATCAGATCGGGGCCATGCTCTATGCGATCGCGCTGGGAATATGGTGCGTCGTCGCCTTGCTGAGCAGCGACGACGCCGTTGCCCACATGATCTGCCTGACGGTCACCACCGGTTACATGGCAGCGGGCGCCGGTCGAACCTACGGCCGTCCGTGGATCTTCCATCTGCAGATCCTGTTTGCCTGCGGACCGATGTCGCTCGCGCTGGCGCTGCATGGCAGCCCTTATTATGTCGGCATGGCATTCCTGAGCGCGCTGTTCTTCATCGCCCTCAAGCAGATCACGACCGGCCTGCAAAAGATTTTCGTCCGCGCCCTGGTGGCGCGGGAGCGCGAGGCGGCGCTGGCGATTCAATTCGACACCGCGTTGAACAATATGCCGCACGGCCTCTGCATGTTCGGCGCCGATGGCCGTGTCGCCGTCATGAATCACCGCTTCAGCGAGATGATGCGTCTGTCCGAGGATCTCGTGCATCGCGGCGCCGGTGCTCCCGCCATCGTCGCAGCATGCATCGATGCCGGCACGGTTTCCGCGGCGAGCGGCAAGCTCATAGTATCGGAAATCGACAGTTTGCAGGCGGGCTACATCACCACGGCCGACCCGGACATGGCGAGTGGCCGCGCGCTGTCATGGACGTTCCAGCCGATGGCGGGCGGCGGCACCGTCGTACTGGTCGAAGATATCACCGAACGGCGCAACGCCGAAGCGAGGATCAGCCATCTCGCCCGCTACGACGAACTGACGGCGCTGCCAAACCGGGTCAACTTCCGCGACGAAATGGAACGGCTGCTGGCGATTTCGCAAAATGCCGCGCGTCTGTCGGCGCTGCTGTTCATCGATCTGGATCAATTCAAGCAGGTCAATGACACGCTGGGCCATCCCTGCGGCGATGAACTGCTGTGCGCGGTGGCGGACCGGTTGCGCGAGATGCTGCGGCCCGAGGATTTCGTGGCGCGGTTCGGCGGCGACGAGTTCGTCGTATTCCAGCAGAACATCAAATCCGAGGAAGACGCCGCGGGTCTCGCCCGCCGCATCGTCGATCGTTTGAGCGAACGCTACGAAATCGATAATCACCTGGTCGAAATCGGCGCCAGCGTCGGTATAGCGATGACGCAGCCGCCCGGCATCAGCGCCGATACGCTCATGAAGAACGCGGACATGGCGCTGTACCGCGCCAAGGCCGACGGCCGTGGAACGTACTGCTTCTTCCGCGACGAGATGGCGTTGACGGTCGAAGCCCGCCGCATCCTGGAACTGGACCTGCGCAAAGCGCTCGCCAATGAGGAGTTCGAGCTGTTCTATCAGCCGCTGGTCAATCTCAAAAGCGGGCGCATTTCCACCTGCGAAGCGCTGCTGCGCTGGAATCATCCGGAACGCGGCACGGTTTCCCCGGTCGATATCATTCCGGTCGCGGAAGACATGGGCCTTATCGTCGACCTCGGCCGCTGGATTCTGCGCAAGGCCTGCATGGAGTGCATGAAGTGGCCGGAGGGCGTCTCCGTCGCGGTCAATTTCTCACCGCAGCAATTCCATCAGCGCGACGTGCTGAGCGAGGTGCGTTATGCGCTCGAGGTGTCAGGACTTCCCGCCAACCGTCTCGAAATCGAGATCACCGAATCCTCGCTGTTGCGCAATACGCAATGGATCCATGACGCGCTGTCGCAATTGCACGCCGCCGGCGTCCGCATTTCACTGGACGATTTCGGCACCGGCTATTCGAGCCTGAGCTATCTGCATAATTTCCCGCTGCAGAAGGTCAAGATCGATCGCTCGTTCCTCGAAGGCATCGATTCGGATCGTCCGCTGACGCTGTTGCGGGGCGTGGCGCGGCTGAGCGCCGACCTTGGAATGTCCGTTGTCGTCGAAGGCATCGAAACCAACGAACAACTGGAACTGATCAGCGCCGACGGCACCGTCACCGAGGCGCAGGGCTACCTGTTCAGCCGTCCGGTTCCGGCAACCCGCGTCCGCCAGTTGTTGAACGCATCTCATGCCCGCCGGGTATCGGACGAACTGCCGCTTGTCATTCCATCGCGGTCGATCGCCTGAGCATTGCTTTCCAAAGTTCCACAAGGTTTATTGCCGATCAGCAAAAAAGGCCGCATTTGCGATTCGGGTTAACCCTAACGCTCCGATTGCTTTGCATTGGAGTTAAGAAGGGGTTAAGATTGAAAATGCGCGCTCTGGTTGTTGAGCGTTGGAGAACAGTATAAATGCGATCTGCGGCCGAGGTCATGTCAATAGTTCCCGGGCGCAGTGCCAATCTCCTTGATGACGTCGATTATCGGCTCGCGGAAACTCCTGAACAAAAAGAAGAAATGTATCGTCTCCGCTACCGGGCGTATTTGCGCGAGGGGGCGATCCTGCCGTCGGACGACGAGCGCGTTACCGACCATTTCGATGACTCGCCTAATTCCTGGATTTTCGGCGTCTACATTCGGGGGGAACTTTGCAGTTCCATTCGCGTGAGCGTGGCGACGCCGGACTACCCAACCTCGCCGTCGGTCGAGGTTTTCCCTGATATTCTGCGTCCCGAACTGGCGCGCGGCCATATCCTTGTCGATCCGACCCGGTTCGTCGCCGATCCCGAAAGGGCCAAGCGGTACCCGGAACTGCCTTATGCAACGGTCCGGCTCGGCTATGTCGCGGGCGTTCATTTCAACGCTGATATCGGGCTTGCTACCGTGCGCGCTGAACATCGGGCGTTCTATCGCCGGGTGTTCCTGCAGGAACCGCTATGCGAGCCTCGATTGTTCCCCGGCCTGCTGAAACCGGTCGGGTTGATGGCGGCGCATTATCCGACGCTGCGCGACAAGGTATTTGCGCGTTACCCCTACCTGCACTCCAGCGCGTTCGAGCGGCGGATGCTGTTCGGACGCGGCAACGAGCCTCAAGGTCAGACTGGGTGCGAGTTGCCGTGTGAGCGCGCCGTCGCCAGCGCTTGATTTCGGGCGCCCGCCTTTAGGATCGCCTTGGTCGATCGTTTGGTCGATCGCCTGCAGGCCGCAACACGGCGTTCCCGGGGGCAGGCCTTCACCTTGGCGCCACATTTGCAAATCATTAACTATCGCGACTGCTTTTCGCTGATTGACGGCATTTGATGCGGTTGCGCAACACCTCGTCAAGGTTGACGGAACGTTCGCTTAACCATCGCCCTGTAGACCGGATACAGTTGGAAAAACGTGAGCGCGGAGGCTCCGGAATGAAACATCAGATGCGTATCCTCCAGGGATTGAAACTGGCTGCGGTGCTTGCGGTGGCGCTGTCGATGGGCGCCTGCGCCAACAAGAACCCGCTCGGCGCCGACGGCGCGATGGCAAGCGCGGCGACGCCGGGCAGCCAGCAGGATTTCGTGGTCAATGTCGGCGACCGCGTCTTCTTCGAAAGCGATCAGACCGAATTGTCGCCGCAGGCGATTGCGACCCTTGAAAAGCAGGCGCGCTGGCTGCAGAGCTACAACCGCTATTCCTTCACCATCGAAGGCCATGCGGACGAGCGCGGCACCCGCGAATACAACATTGCGCTCGGCGCGCGCCGTGCGCAGTCGGTCCGCACCTTCCTGGCCTCGCGCGGCATCGATGCCAACCGGATGCGGACGATCTCCTACGGCAAGGAACGCCCGGTGGCGGTGTGCAACGACATCTCGTGCTGGTCGCAGAACCGCCGCGCGGTCACGGTGCTGAACGCCAGTTCGTAAGGCGATCCGTTCTTATCAGTTCTTCCCGGCGCCCGGTGGGGCGCCGGTTTTGTTTTGGCGTCCTGCGGAGCCGCCCAGGCCGGCCACCGGCGTCGGTCAAGCGGTTGAAGCCTTAATAAGGATACGCGAGCCTTGCCGGCAGCAGTCACATTTTTGGCGTACTCCCTGCCTCAATGTGATGTGCTTCGATGTGACGCCCATTTCCATTCGTCAGGCCAAAATGTCTTTCAGATTTTTTCTTGTCGCGCGCGCAGCCTTGATGGCGGCGATGCTCGCGGCCGCGGCGCCGGCGCTCGCGCAGTCCGACGACATCGATCCGGAAATGCGGATCCAGCAGCTTGAAAATCAGTTGCGCCAGCTCACCGGCCAGAACGAGGAGCTGCAATACCGCAACCGGCAGCTCGAAGACCGCCTGAGACAGCTCGGCGGCGCCACGCCCGGCCCGGCCGCCGTTGCCCCGCCCAGCGTCGCGACAATTCCGGTCATCTCCGGTCCGGTGTCCCGGCAGGCGCAGCCGGCACCCTACGACCAGCAGATTGCGGCCCCGGCGCCGATCGTTCAGGAGCCGCCGGCGTCGCAAACCCGCCGTCGCGGCGATGCTTTCGACCCCGCCCAGAATCCGAATGCGCCGGGCGCGCCGCGCGCCCTGGGCGGCGGACAATTGCCGGTTGCCGGCGATGCGCCGGTCGGCGCTCCCGGAGGCCGCGGGGCAGGCGAGCCGCTCGATCTCGGTAATGCCGGCGGGGCGCGCGATCCCGCCGGCGCTGTGGCGCCGCGCGGCCCGGGCGCCGCCGCGGCACTGACCACGTTGCCGCCATCGGCAACCCCCAGGGACGAATTCGACCTCGGCATCGGCTACATGCAGCGCAAGGACTACGCGCTGGCAGAAGAGACCATGCGCAATTTCGCACAGAAATATCCGGCCGACCCGCTGCTGGCGGATTCGCAATACTGGCTCGGCGAGAGTTTTTTCCAGCGCCAGAAGTACCGTGACGCAGCCGAATCCTTTCTGGGCGTCACGACGAAGTTTGGAACCTCCGCGAAGGCGCCGGACGCACTTTTGCGGCTGGGGCAATCGCTGGCCGCCCTGAACGAGAAGGAAGCCGCCTGCGCCGCGCTCGGCGAGGTGACGCGGAAATATCCGCGCGCTTCCAACGGGGTCAAGCAGGCCGTCGATCGCGAGCAGAAGCGCGTGAGGTGCTAGCACTCGAGTGACGCGTCATGGCGGGATTTGATCCGGCTATCCATCTTCTTCGCAAGACAGATGGATACGCGGGTCGAGCCGGCGTATGACGGCGTGCCTGAGGCAGCGACCATGCGTGACGACGACCATTCGCCGATTTCGGCATCCGACGCGAAGCGTCTGTTCGGGGACTGGAAAACCGCGCCCGCGATTGTTCTTGCGGTTTCCGGCGGGTCCGATTCGATCGCCATGATGTGGCTGGCGGCGCGCTGGCGTCGCGCCCTTACACGCGGTCCGCGTCTCGTCGCCGTCACCATCGATCATGGCTTGCGCGCGGAGGCCGCGCGCGAAGCCCGCGAGGTGAAGCATCTGGCCAGAACCCTCGGCCTGCCGCACCGGACGCTGCGCTGGCGCGGCGCAAAACCCAAAACGGGACTGCCGGCGGCGGCCCGGGACGCGCGCTACCGGCTGCTGGCGCAGGCCGCGCGTGCAGGCGGGGCGACGCATGTGCTGACTGCGCATACGCAGGATGATCAGGCCGAGACGCTATTGATGAGGATGTCGCGGGGCAGCGGGATCGCGGGCCTCGCCGCGATGGCGCGACAGTCGCAGCGCGAGGGCGTGCTGGTGGCGCGCCCGTTGCTGAGCGTTCCAAAGGCGCGGCTGGTGGCGACGCTGCAGAAGGCCAAAATAGGCTTTGCCGACGATCCGACCAACCGCGATGCGAATTTCACGCGCCCGCGTCTTCGCGCGATCATGCCGGCGCTGGCGGCAGAGGGATTCGACGCGCGCAATCTAACCCGGCTGGCGGCCCGCTTTGCGCGCGCCAACGCGGCGTTGGAGATTCTGGTTGATGGCGCCGAGCGCTACCTCGCGCTCGGCGAGCCCGATCCTGCGGGGTTTGATGCCATGGCCTTTGCCGGTCTTGCGGAGGAAATCCGCCTTCGCCTGCTGCTGCGCAGCATCGACCGGGTCGGCCACGAGGGCCCGGCGGAGCTCGGCAAGGTCGAAGCGCTGCTGGCGGGGCTCGATCGGGCGTGCGCGGCGGAGAAGGGTGCAAACGGCCGAATCAGGCTGAAACAGACGCTTGCCGGCGCGCTGATCAGCGTTGTCGACGGCCGCATCCGGATCGAGCCGGCTCCGCCGCGGCGCCGGCGGACGGATTGAGGTTTGAGCCGAGCGGGCATCGGGCCTTAACCACCCCGGAAAAACAGCCGTTCTGCCGCCATTATTTGAACGGCAATGCGGCTAATATGCGCTAAATAGTCCTGCGCTGTTCCCTTGGCATCGATAGGAGCGGCACCTAGATTACAGCCAGCCGACCGTGCTGGGATTCCTCGAGGATTCCCGTCCGTGCCGACCCAAGGACATAAGGCCGCGATCCGCGCGGCCACGAAGGAAGTTCGATGAACGCCAATCTGCGCAATTTCGCCCTCTGGGTCATTATTGTCTTGCTGCTGTTGGCCTTGTTCACGCTCTTCCAGAATCCGGGTCAGCGCGCGTCCTCGCAGGATATCTCGTTCTCGCAGCTTCTGACCGAAGTCGATGCCAATCACGTCCGCGACGTGGTGATCCAGGGACCGGAGATTCACGGCACCTTCACCAACGGCTCGAGTTTCCAGACCTACGCGCCGAACGATCCAACCCTGGTGTCGCGGCTCTATAACGGCAAGGTTTCGATCACCGCGAAGCCGCCGGGTGACAACGTGCCGTGGTTCGTATCGCTGCTGGTATCCTGGCTGCCGTTCATTGCGCTGATCGGCGTGTGGGTGTTCCTGTCGCGCCAGATGCAGGGCGGCGCCGGCAAGGCGATGGGTTTTGGCAAGTCGCGCGCCAAGATGCTGACCGAGGCGCATGGCCGCGTGACCTTCGAGGACGTCGCCGGCGTCGACGAGGCAAAACAGGATTTGCAGGAGATCGTCGAATTCCTGCGCGATCCCGGAAAATACCAGCGGCTCGGCGGACGGATCCCGCGCGGCGTGTTGCTGGTCGGGCCTCCGGGTACGGGCAAGACCCTGATCGCGCGCGCGGTCGCGGGCGAAGCCAATGTGCCGTTCTTCACGATCTCCGGCTCCGACTTCGTCGAAATGTTCGTCGGCGTCGGTGCGTCGCGCGTCCGCGACATGTTCGAGCAGGCCAAGAAGAACGCGCCGTGCATCATTTTCATCGATGAAATCGACGCCGTCGGCCGCCATCGCGGCGCCGGCCTCGGCGGCGGCAATGACGAGCGCGAGCAGACGCTGAACCAGCTGCTGGTCGAGATGGACGGTTTTGAAGCCAATGAAGGCGTGATCCTGATCGCGGCGACCAACCGTCCCGACGTGCTTGACCCTGCACTGCTGCGTCCCGGCCGGTTCGACCGCCAGGTGGTGGTGCCGAATCCGGACGTTGTCGGCCGCGAGCAGATCCTCAAGGTTCACGTCCGCAAGGTGCCGCTGGCGCCCGATATCAACCTGAAGACCATCGCGCGCGGCACGCCCGGCTTCTCCGGTGCCGACCTGATGAACCTCGTCAACGAGGCCGCCCTGACCGCCGCGCGCCGCAACAAGCGCATGGTGACCCAGAGCGAGTTCGAAGAAGCAAAAGACAAGGTGATGATGGGCGCCGAGCGCAAGTCGCTGGTCATGACCGAGGAAGAGAAGATGCTGACGGCCTATCACGAGGGCGGCCATGCCATCGTCGGCCTCAACGTTATCGCCACCGACCCGATCCACAAGGCGACCATCATTCCGCGCGGCCGTGCGCTCGGCATGGTGATGCAGCTACCCGAGCGCGACAAGCTGTCGATGTCGCTGGAGCAGATGACGTCGCGGCTGGCGATCATGATGGGCGGCCGCGTCGCCGAAGAACTGGTGTTCGGCAAGGAGAAGGTTACTTCCGGCGCCTCGTCGGACATCGAGCAGGCGACGCGCCTCGCGCGCATGATGG
This sequence comes from uncultured Bradyrhizobium sp., assembly GCF_964252615.1. Classification (NCBI taxonomy): domain Bacteria; kingdom Pseudomonadati; phylum Pseudomonadota; class Alphaproteobacteria; order Hyphomicrobiales; family Nitrobacteraceae; genus Bradyrhizobium; species uncultured Bradyrhizobium sp. The sequence continues at coordinate 115,600 of NZ_CAXUNQ010000007.1, read as the reverse complement.
TGACGCGCTGGGGCCTGTCGGAAGAACTCGGTACCGTGTCCTATGGCGAGAACCAGGACGAGGTCTTCCTCGGCATGTCGGTGTCGCGCACCCAGAATGCCTCGGAAGCCACCGTGCAGAAGATCGACAAGGAAATCCGTCGCTTTGTCGAGGAAGGCTACAACGAAGCCACGCGCATCCTGACCGAGAAGCGCGCCGACCTCGAGGCGCTGGCAAAAGGCCTGCTGGAGTTTGAGACGCTGACCGGCGATGAGATCACCGACCTGCTCAACGGCAAGAAGCCGAACCGCGAGTCGGTGCTGGAGCCGACCGGCCCGCGCACTTCCGCAGTGCCGCCGGCGGGCAAGCCGCGCCCGCGTCCCGATCCGGATCCGGGCCTGGAGCCGCAGCCGCAGGCGTGACAACCTGCCGAACCGATTTGCAAAACGCGGCGGCAACGCCGCGTTTTTTGTTGTCACCGTCATCGTCGGGCGTGTTTCTCGACGTCTTTGCATCCCATGAAGTAAGACGTGGGATGGCCGGGGACAGGCCCTACTGGATTCACACATCTCGTCATACGCGGGCTTGACCCGCGTATCCATCCATCTTCGGAAGAGTCGTTTTCGAAGGGATGGATTGCCGGGTCAAGCCCGGCAATGACGGCGAGATGTGTGCGTATGGTAGGTCAAGCCCGGCAATGACGATGAGATGTGCATCCAGTAGGGGACAGGCCGCGCATGACGAACAAACATGACAAGTTCGTCTAAACCGATCATGCTGGCGCTGCACGGCTTCAAAGCCTGCACAAAGGGAGGAAAACATGCGTCTCGATACGCCCCTCGCTGCGTGCGCTACTCTTGCCGCACTTCTTTCGGCCACGCCGCTCGCCGCCCAGACCGTCCGCGGCGTCACCTCGACCGACATCAAAATCGGCCAGACCATGCCGTACAGCGGCCCGGTGTCCGCGTTCGGCGCGCTCGGCAAGGGCGAGGTCGGCTACTTCAAGATGGTCAATGAGCGCGGCGGCATCAACGGCCGCAAGGTCGACCTGATATCGCTGGACGACAGCTACGCGCCGCCGAAAACCGTGGAGCAGACCCGGCGGCTGGTGGAAAGCGACGAGGTGGCGCTGATCTTCTCCTCCATCGGCACGGCGCATAACACCGCGATCGCCAAATATCTGCAGGCAAAGAACATCCCGCAATTGTTCATCGGCTCCGGCGCCTCGAAGTTCGCCGACCCGGCGCAATATCCGCAGGCGACCCTTGGCGTGCAGGGCCCGTTCCGCTACGAAGCGCGGCTATATGCGCGTTATGCGTTATCGAAAAATCCCAACGCCAAATTTGCGGTGATCTCCCAGAACGACGATTTCGGGCGCGATTACCTGCTTGGTTTGAAGGACGTGCTCGGCGAAAAATACGACGCCATGGTCGCCGCGGCGACCTACGAAATCCAGGATCCCACCATCGATTCCCAAGTTGTAAAACTGAAAGCCTCCGGCGCCGACGTCTTCGTGATCGCGGCGACGCCGAAATTCGCGGCGCAGTCGATCCGCAAGGCGTTCGAGATCGGGTGGCGGCCGATGACGTTTCTGTCCAATGTCGCGGTATGGGTGTCCACGGTGATGGAGCCGGCGGGGCTGGAGGCCGGGCAGGGCATTCTGTCGACGGCCTATGTGAAAGACCCGGACGATCCGGCGTGGAAGGACGACGCCGGTGTCAAAGGCTGGCGGGACTTCATGATCAAATATGTCCCCGACGGCGACCTGCACGACACCAACTACGTCAATTCCTACAACAGCGCGATGGCGCTCGAACACGTGCTGAAAGCCTGCGGCGACGACCTCTCGACTGACAACATCCTGAAGCAGGCCTATGCGATCAAGGACCTGCAACTGCCGATGCTGTTGCCGGGCATCCTGGTCAATACCTCGCCGACCGACCACGTGCCGGTCGAACAGATGCAGTTCATGCGCTTCACCGGCAGGACGTGGGAGCGGTTCGGCGAGTTGCAGACAGGAAATTGACTACACATCGTCATGGCCGGTGCCATGACGGGGTAGAAAGATGCGGATGACCTCTCCTGGTCCCGCCTCCTGCCGACGGTGATGCCCGGTGCCGAATGTCGTCGATATATGCGCCGATGCGATGCAATTCGGGCAGGGCCGACACCCATGGCTTAAGATTTCCTCAAGCCTATCGGCCTTATGGATGAGGCAGGTGCGTGGTGCCCGCGCCGAGGATCCCGATGAACGCGCAGGTTTTTGACCCGATTCCCCAGCGGAACGCTGTTCCTCCAGCGCTGTTCAACGTCTGTTTTGTGCTGTTCGTCATCAACGCGGCGTTTTTCCCGACCGCGTATGTCGCGCATTGGTGGATCACCGATCCGAGCGGCTTGGGCATCCCGACCGACTTCGTCAACGTCTGGTCGGCCGGCAAGCTGGTGCTCGACGGGCATCCGGCGTGGGCCTGGGACTGGGATATCCAGAAGCGGGTTCAGGTCGATCTGCTCGGGCAAACGTTTGCCGGCCACTTCGCCTGGCACTATCCGCCGCCATTTCTGTTCGTCGCGGCCTTCCTCGCGCAGTTTCCCTACCAGGTGGCTTTCATCGGATGGGCGGCGGCGAGCCTTGTGCCCTATCTCGTGGTGATGCGTGCAATCGTCGGGCGGCGGTTCGGCTGGTTGCTGGCGGCGGCGTTTCCGGTGGTGCTTACCAATGTGCTGGTAGGGCAGAACGGGTTTCTTACCGCCTCGCTGGTCGGCGGCATGCTTATCCTGCTGCCGACGCGGCCGGTCCTGTCCGGCATCTGCCTTGGGCTGTTGAGCTACAAGCCGCAATATGGATTGCTGTTTCCGGTCGCATTGATCGCAGCCTCGCAGTGGACCGTGTTTTTCACCGCGGGAATTGTCGCATCGGCGATGGCCGCCGTGTCGTGGCTCGCCTTCGGCACCGAGAGCTGGCAGGCCTTCTTCCACTGGCTGCCGATGTTTTCGCAGGCCTTCCTGACCGAGGGCCGCGCGCCCTGGGGCAAGATGCAGAGTATCTTTGCGCTGGTACGCTATTTCGGCGGCAGCGAACCGTTGGGCTGGGCGTTCCAGTGGACCATGATCGCGGCGATTGCGATGGTGCTGGTGTTGGTGTGGCGCAGCCGGGTGCGTTACGCGCTAAAGGCTGCGGCGCTTGCGACCGGGACATTGCTGGTGACGCCCTATCTGTTTCTTTACGACCTGATGGTGCTGGCGATTGCGGTGGCGTTCCTGGTGCGGATCGGGCTCGGCGAGGGTTTCCGCCGCACCGAATTGCCGGCGCTTGGCGCGATGGCCTTCCTTCTGATGTTCTATCCGCTGTTCGGGGCACCGACCGGCTTGGGTGCGACGTTGATCATGGCGGGGCTGATCGCCCGACGCTGCCTGGTCGGGCGCACGTAACTCCGGCGTCCAGCCGTCCGGCGATGGCTCTGGATTCCCGGCTCGCCCGAGGCCGCGCGTCCGGCGACGCGGGTCGATTCACGCCGGCGCCATGAATACTTGTAAGGCAGCCTGAATTGGTGTTCAGTTCTTTCGGCGAGCTGCGCAAGTGGTGCTCAAGAACTCGCAAAAACGGCGTTTTCCGGCGGCGGAGCGGCATCCGGGGGCCGCGCCTGGGATGAAACGCGACATGGTCTATCGACGGACTCATCAGGTCGTAAAACGCCTCGCGGCGCGCCGCAGCGCCATTCTGGCGGCGGCTCGGGATGCCGCCGCGGACGGCGGCATGGCGGCGGTGCAAATCGCGCCGGTCGCTATTCGCGCGCATGTCGCCGCCGGCACCGTCTACCGCTATTTTCCCTCCAAGTCGGATTTGATCTCGGAACTCATCGCCGACGTTTCCCGCGACGAACTGGCCGCGATCCGTCAGGCCGCCGACGCCGCGCCCGGACCCTCCTCGGCGCTGGCCGCCGCCGTCACCACCGTCGCGGTGCATGTGCTCTCGCATCGCAAGCTGGCCTGGGGCATCCTGGCCGAGCCGGTCGACGTCGACGTCACCGCGTCGCGCCTTGCCAGCCGCCGCGAGATTGCCGGCGAGATCGAATTGCGGATCCATGCGGCGGTGCGTGCCGGACATCTGCCGGCACAGGACACCGCATTGGCGGCGTCCGCGCTGCTTGGCGCGATTCACGAATCGCTCGTAGGACCATTAGCGCCTGAAAATCTCGACGATCCCGCCAAGCTGCGCGACGCCGTGCAGGCCGTTACGCTGCTGGCGCTGCGCGCGGTCGGCGTGATGGACGCCCGCGCCCGCGGCCTTGTGGTGCAGGCGGTGCTGCCGGCAAAGATGCTGGTCGGGGCGTAGCGCCTGCATGCCCGGTCGCGATGCAGCGTCTTCACGCTGCTTCGCAGAACCGGGATCCCGATCAGGGAGCAAGCTGCGTGCGGGTCCCGGCCAGCCGGCGTTACTTCACCTTGCCGTCCTTGTCATACTGCGCAAGGAACGCCCACAGGTCGTTGACCTCTTTTTCGTTCTTGATTCCGGCGAAGGCCATTTTGGTGCCGGGAATCTTGGCCTTTGGGTCCTTGATGTAGTCCTTGAAGGCGGCTTCATCCCAGGTGATGCCGGAATTCTTGTTGGCCTCCGAATAGGAATAGCCTTCCACGGTACCGGATTTGCGCCCGTTCAATCCGTTGAGCATGGGACCGACCTTGTTCTTGGCGCCCTCGCCAATGGCATGGCAGGCCATGCACTTGTTGAAGGACGTCTTGCCGGCGGCAACGTCCTGCGCCGGTGCGGTGGACGATGCCGCCGCCGATGCCAGGACGATCAGCGTACTCAAGGTCGTTTTTTTCATGGAGATGCTCTTGATGATGGATGTTTGGCGACCTGTTTGTTGCATGCATGAACCGCGATGTACAAGCCGCAAGGCGGCCCCCCGTCATGGATTGACGACCTACCCAAACGCGCCGAGACGTGCTTGTTTCCATGCGATAAAAAGCGGCGCCTGTGCGCCGGGAGAGCCCGATATGACCATCCTGATGCCCGCTTCCGATGCTGCGGTTCTCGGCCGCCGCGACGCGATTGTAGCGGATTTGCGCAAGATCGTGCCGGGCGAGGGTGTCATCGCCACTGCTGCCGAGATGATCCCTTATGAATCCGACGGGCTGATGGCCTATCGCCAGCCGCCGATGGTCGTGGTGCTGCCCGACACCACCGGGCAGGTGTCGCAGGTGCTGAAATATTGCTTCGAACAGGGCATCAAGGTGGTGCCGCGCGGTTCCGGGACTTCGTTGTCGGGGGGCGCGCTGCCGCTTGCCGACGGCGTGCTGCTGGGCCTCGGAAAATTCAAGCGCATCCGTGAAATCGACTTCGACAACCGCGTCGTGGTGACCGAACCCGGCGTGACCAATCTCGCCATCAGTCAGGCCGTCGCCCATGCCGGATTTTATTACGCGCCGGATCCGTCGTCGCAGATCGCCTGTTCGATCGGCGGCAATGTCGCGGAAAATTCCGGCGGCGTGCATTGCCTGAAATACGGCATGACCACCAACAACGTGCTCGGCTGCGAAATCGTGCTGATGTCCGGCGAAATCATCAAGGTCGGCGGCAAATCCGCCGAGCCCGGCGGCTACGACGTGATGGGGATCATCACCGGCTCGGAAGGATTGCTCGGCGTCATCACCGAGATCACGGTGCGGATCCTGCAAAAGCCGGAAACCGCGCGGGCGCTGATGGTCGGCTTCGCGGAAGTCGAGGCGGCCGGCCGATGCGTGGCTGAAATCATCGGCGCCGGCATCATTCCCGGCGGCATGGAGATGATGGACAGGCCGGCGATCCACGCCGCCGAAGCCTTCGTCCATGCCGGCTATCCGCTCGACGTCGAGGCGCTGCTGATCATCGAACTCGATGGTCCCGGCGTCGAGGTCGACGAACTGATCAAGCGGGTCGAGACGATTGCGCGGGGCTGCGGCTCGACGACGCTACAGATTTCAAATTCGGAAACCGAGCGAAACCTGTTTTGGGCCGGCCGCAAGGCGGCGTTTCCGGCCGTCGGGCGGATTTCGCCGGATTATCTCTGCATGGACGGCACCATTCCGCGCGGCGCGCTGCCGCTCGTACTGACGCGGATTCGCGAATTCTCCGAAAAATACGGGCTTGGCGTCGCCAATGTGTTTCACGCCGGCGACGGCAACCTGCATCCGCTGATCCTGTACGATGCCAACAAGCCCGGTGAGATGGACAGGGCCGAGGCCTTCGGCGCCGATATTCTCAAGCTCTGCGTCGAGGTCGGCGGCGTCCTTACAGGGGAACACGGCGTCGGCATCGAGAAGCGCGATCTGATGGGCGAGATGTTCAGCGAGGTCGATCTCAACCAGCAGCAGCGGCTGAAATGCGCCTTCGACGCGCAAGGGCTGCTCAATCCGGGAAAGGTGTTTCCGACCCTGCACCGCTGCGCCGAACTCGGCCGCGTGCATGTCCATGGCGGCAGGCTGGCGTTTCCGGACATTCCAAGGTTTTGAGAATGGCGACGCAATTGAAACACAGCGCCGTCCCCGCGAAGGCGGAAACCCACAACCACCGTGGTTGTGGAAAGAAAAAACCGCAGAGGTATCGATCTTATCGAGAGTATGCGGCGTATGGGCCCCCGCCTTCGCGGGGACGACAGCGGATGGCGTTACCGTGGACACTCTGAAAGTACGCGACGCCAAGGATGTCGAGCAGGTGGTGCGCACGGCATTGGCCAGCGAGCAGCCGCTGGAAATCGTCGGCCACGGCAGCAAGCGCGCCATTGGCCAGCCGATGGCGACCAACGCGCTGCTCGACCTCTCGGCGCTGAACGCGGTGACATCGTATGAACCGAACGAGCTGATCGTCACCGTGCAGGCGGGCGCGCCGCTTAACGACGTCAGGTCGCTGATCGATTCGAAGAACCAGCAGTTCGCATTCGAGCCGATGAACACCTCGGCGCTGCTGGGCACGCCCGATACCGGCACCGTCGGCGGCATGATCGGCGCAGGTCTCGCCGGTCCCCGGCGCATCAAGGCCGGCGGCGCGCGCGACCATCTGCTGGGCGCGCACGCGGTGTCCGGCTTCGGCGACAGCTTCAAGGCCGGTGGGCGGGTGGTGAAAAACGTCACCGGCTATGATCTTTGCAAGCTGTTGGCGGGATCGTGGGGCACGCTTGCGGTCATGACCGAGGTGACGCTGAAGGTGATGCCGCGCGCGGAGAGCGAACGCACCTTGGTGCTGCGTGGGCTCGATGACATCACCGCGAACCGCGCGATGACCGCAGCGCTCGGCTCGCCGTTCGACGTTTCGGCAGCCGCGCATGTACCGAATTCCGCCTTTCGTGCAGAACAGGGTGCGCTGGCCGACCTCGGCTCACCGCAGCAGGCGGTGACCTTGGTGCGGCTGGAGGGCATCACGGCGTCGGCCGCGCACCGCGCAGCGTCGCTCGATAAGGCTCTTTCACCATTTGGGGCGGCCGAGGTCGTCGAGGATGTGACGTCCGCGGCGATCTGGAATTGCGTTCGCGACGTGCTGCCGTTTGCAGCCGGCGGCGCGCTGGGAGCCTGGCCGGTGTGGCGGATCGTATGCCCGCCGGCATCGGGCGGGGCGCTCGGTCAGGCCTTGGCGCGAAATACCGGCGGCGACGTCGTCTACGACTGGGGCGGCGGATTGATCTGGGCGGCATTGCCGCCGTCCGCCGATGCCCAGGCAGGTGTGCTGCGTTCACGCGTCAACGCGGCCGGAGGCCATGCCATGCTGGTTCGGGCGGCCGAATCGGTGCGGCGCAATGTCGACGTATTCCATCCGCAGGAGGATGGACTGGCGGCCTTGAGCGAGCGGGTCCGGCTCGGCTTCGATCCGAAAGGCATTCTCAATCGCGGCCGGCTGATGCGGAGGTTCGCGCCATGAAAACCGAATTCAGCCTCGCCCAGCTTGCCGATCCCGATATCACCGAAGCCGACAAAATCCTGCGCGCCTGCGTGCATTGCGGATTTTGCACGGCGACCTGTCCGACCTACGTGCTGCTCGGCGACGAACTCGATAGCCCGCGCGGCAGGATCTATCTGATCAAGGAGATGCTGGAGAAGGACAAGCCGCCGACCCGGGAGGTGGTGAAGCACATCGACCGCTGCCTTTCCTGTCTTGCCTGCATGACCACCTGTCCCTCCGGTGTGAACTACATGCACCTGGTCGATCAGGCGCGGGTCAGGATCGAGAGCGATTATTTCCGTCCCCTGACCGAGCGCGCGCTGCGGGCGCTGCTGGCCTGGGTGCTGCCGCGGCCAAAACTGTTTCGCACCAGCATGATCCTGGCGCGGCTTGCACGGCCGCTTGCGGCTGCTTTACCGGCGTCGAAATGGCGCACGCCGACACCGACTTTGTTCAGTCACGTCAAGGCGATGCTTGCGCTCGCGCCGCGCGGCCTGCCGGCGCCCGGCCCGGCTGCCGGGAGCGTATTTCCGGCCCAGGGCCCGAAGCGCGGACGGGTCGCGCTGCTGCAGGGCTGCGCCCAGCAGGTGCTGGCGCCGCGGATCAACCAGGCAGCCATCCGCCTGCTGACCCGGCACGGCGTCGAGGTCGTGCTGGTGAGGGATGAGCAGTGCTGCGGCGCGCTGACCCATCACCTCGGCCGCGATGGCGATGCGCTGGACCGCGCGCGCGCCAATATCACGGCGTGGCTCGGCGAGGCCCGCCGGGGCGGCCTCGACGCAATCGTGGTGACGACCTCCGGATGCGGCACCGTGATCAAGGACTACGGATTCATGCTGCGCGGGGACCGCGCTTTCGCGCAATCCGCCGCGACGGTTTCGGCGCTGGCCAAGGACATCAGCGAATACGTCGGCGGCCTGGATCTGGCGGTGCCGCAGCAACCCAGCGATCTCGTCATCGCCTACCACTCGGCGTGTTCGCTGCAGCATGGACAGAAAATCACGCAAGCTCCGAAAGAATTGCTTTCCAAGACTGGATTCGTGGTGAAAGATGTGCCCGAAGGTCATTTGTGTTGCGGCTCGGCGGGCACGTACAACATTCTCCAGCCTGAACTTGCGGGTAAATTGCGCGATCGGAAGATCGCCAATATCGCGATGGTCGAGCCGGACATGATCGCCGCGGGCAATATCGGATGCATGATGCAGATTGCCGGGGGCACCTCGATTCCTGTGGTTCATACGATAGAACTTCTCGACTGGGCGACGGGCGGTCCGAGGCCAGGATTGAACTGATCGTTTGAGGCTCGCGCCCGAAGCGGGCGACCGGGGAACGCTTGATCGATACATTTGGCGGCAACAGGAGGACCAAAATGGCTAAGAAGGCGAAGAAAGCTAAAAGCAAGAAGAGCAAGAAAAAAGCCGTAGCAAAAAAATACGCGAACAAGCCGGGGAAAAAGACAGCCAAAAAAACAGCGAGCAAAACCAAGAAGCCCGCAAAGAAATACGCCAAGAAGCCGGCGAAGAAATCCGCCGCAAAGAAGTCGGCCAAAAAGGCCTCTTCCTCCAGCCGGAAATCCGGAAAGTCTTCGAGGGCTGCAAAGCCCGCCGCTCAGGCGTCGGCGTCCTCCTCCGATTTGAATCCGCAGCCGTTGCCGCCGGTGGCGCCGGAAGAGAGCCATCCGTCTGGCTCCGGCGACGACGCGAATTAAGTAGCGGTTGGTCCGCGCGGGCCGGTCAGACCATCCGGATCGCATTGAGGGCCGCAGCATGCTGCGGCCTTTTGCTTGTGCGTCGATGAGGGGCCGAATCGGCAAGCGGCAACGGGACGCGCTGCGGCCTTGGGCTTTCAGCGCGCGATTTGAGGTTTCTGACGAGCCCAAAACTCCTTGGCGGCTCAGGAATCGTCCCAAAATTGTTGTTGTAATGCAACACACGCCAACAACATTCCGCAGAACGCTCGAAACGCCTAAAAAGTCGGCAGTTGCTCGTCTTTTTCGCTTCCCGCATCGGATGCTGCGCCGCAGATTGTGATCAGGTTAAGGAAATTCGTCGCAGTCGATTGTCGCTGTCCCTGGGGGCTTCCGAAATCGGACTGTTTTTAAGCGATGGGGATCGTCATGAAGAAAATGGTTATGGTCGCAGCGGTGCTCGCGATGACTGCAGGCTCATCTTTCGCCGCCGACATGGCTGTCAAGGCGGTCAAGGCGCCGCCGCCGGCGCCGTTCGATCCCTGGGACGTCGCTTTCGGCAGCGCCATCATGAGCGATTACGTGTTCCGCGGCGTCACCCAGTCCAACCACAAGCCTTCGGTCGCGGCCTACTTCGAGCCTCGCTACAACATCACCAAGGACGTGCAGCTTTACATCGGCACATCGTTCGAGAGCATTTCGTTCCCGAACCGCGCAGCGGCGGAAGTCGACATCTACGGCGGTATCCGCCCGACCATCGGCATGTTCGCATTCGACTTCGGCGTTTTCGGTTATCTTTATCCGGGCGGCAAGTGCTTCAATGCCAACGCTTTTCCGGGTTCAGGCATTCCCGGTTCAGAAGTGGGCTGCCTTCCAAGTCCCTTTGGTAATTCCGATCCCGTTACCGGCGGACTTCCGATCAACGGCAACTTCGCAAAGCGCGATGCAAGCTTTTATGAAGGATATGCCAAGGTCAACGTCACCCTCAATGACATGTTCTCAATCGGCGCCAATGAGTACTACTCGCCGAACTTCCTGAACCTTGGTGCCTGGGGCAACTACGCATCAGTCACCGGCAAGTTCACTGCGCCGTCGGCATGGTTTGGCAGCACCGGCATCGGTATGTATGTGTCGGGCGAATATGGTCGGCAGTGGCTTGGAACGTCCGACGCATTTTATGGAACTGGTCCGGGCACATTTTACGCGGCTGGTATTCCCGAACCAAGCTATAACACCTGGAACATCGGCGTCGGCTTCACTTACAAGGTATTCACGCTGGATCTGCGTTATTCCGACACCGACCTGTCCAGGGGATCATGCAATGCCTTCACCAGCGACTATACCGCTCGGATAGCAAGCCCGTCCGCCGTATCTCTTATCAACCCGGGTGGATTTCAATCCAATTGGTGCAGTGCCACGGGCATTGCCAAGCTCTCTGCCGACCTGACCGCGATTACCAATCTCAAGTAAGTCGTGCTCCTAAGACAGATGAGGGCGGCAGAGCGATCTGCCGCCCTTTTGTTTTGCCTTAAGGCATGATGCGCTATTGTTGAATCGTCATTGCGAGCGAAGCGAAACAATCCACAGACGCACGCGCATTCTTGCTTCGTCGCTTGGCTCCTCCGAAAAGACGCGGTGCGATCCGACGTCGCACATTCTAGGGCGCTTTCAGGCCCTCGACCGCCTCCCGCAGCCCGAATCGGTCACCGTCCCGCACAAGGGCCACGCCGCGCTGATGAAACGCTTCCAGAGTGCTGCGATGTCCGATCGAGACCGTTGTCGTCGCCGGCAGCCGGTCCTTGAGCAACTGGTAGAGTGCCGCTTCCGATGGCTCGTCGAGGGATGCCGTGGCCTCGTCGAGAAACAGAAACTGCGGCGCGTGCAGAACCGCGCGCGCGATGCCGAGACGCTGCTGCTCGCCGAGGGAGAGCGTCCGGTTCCAGTGCGCGTCTTCCTCTAGTCTGGCCGCGAGCTTCGGCAGTCCTACCAGAGCCAGGGTTTCAGCGACTTGTTCCGCGGTGAATGCGCCTGCTTCCGCCGGGTATGTTATTGCGGCCCTCAAGGAGCCGACTGGAAAGTACGGCCGCTGCGGCAACATCATCAGCGTGGCCCCGGCGGGAATCGCAAGCGAACCGGTTCCGAACGGCCAGATCCCCGCGATGGCGCGGAATAGCGTCGACTTGCCCGAACCTGACGGACCCGTCAGCAATGTGCGTTCACCGTTGCGGAGCCTGAAGCCGTCCGCGGTCACCAGAGGGGTGCCGTTGGGCAGGCTGACCCGAAGCCCGTCGAGGTCGATGGTCTCCTTGTCGTCTGCGGCGACATGAATGATGTTCTCTTTTGTGGTCAGCGCGGCGGCATTTTCAATGGATGCTTCGAATCCGCTGAGCCGCGCCACTACGGACTGCCATTCGGCGAGCGTCCGATACGACGTGATGAAGAACGAAAGCGATTCCTGTACGCTTGAGAAGGCGGAAGCGGTCTGCATCATGCCGCCGAGCTGAACCTTTTCGGCGAAATAGGCCGGAGCAACCAGCACGTAGGGGAAAATGACGGAGGCTTGCGAGTAAGTTGCGGTGAAGGCGGTCAGCTTCTTGGTGCGTTGCATGATGGCCAGCCAATTCTCGACCACAAGGCCGAACCGCGACAGCAGCCGGGTACGTTCGACGGGTTCGCCATGCAGCAGCGCGATCTGTTCGGCATTTTCCCGCGCGCGAACCAGATTGAAGCGAAAATCGGCTTCGTAGCGTTGTTGCTGGAAATTGAGCCCGACCAGCGGCCAGCCGATCAGATGGGTCAGCGTGGTCCCGAGCACGGCGTAGATCAGTGCGCCCCACACCAGATAGCCAGGGATCGGGATGTCGTTACCGAACAGATGCAGTGGCGCTTGATTGGATAAGCCCCACAGAATGAAGACGAACGACACAAGCGTGACGACGGCGCTCAACAGGCCGATGCCGAGCGCAAGCGTCTGCTCGACAAAACGTTGGGTGTCTTCTGCGATGCGCTGGTCCGGATTGTCGGCGGCGTCGCCAAGCAATTGCATCCGGTAGTGATTGGCGCCGTGCAACCAGCCGCCGAGATAGCGGTCCGTCATCCAGCGCCGCCAGCGGATCTGCAGCCACTGGTTCAGATACAGCTGATAGACTTTCAGCCCGATCCAGAATGCCGCAAGGACGCAGAAATACGCGATCTGGTAGGTGAATACGGCCTGGTTGCGCTCCTGAAGTGCATTGTAGAATACATTGTTCCAGCGGTTGAACAGAACGGTCAGGAAGACAACCGCGAGTTCGATCGCGATCACCGCGGCCAGAAGGCCGCGCCCGGCCCATTTGTCCTCCGAGTAAAAATACGGGGCTGCGATGCGCCATACGGCCGCGAGTGTCGTGCGGATGTTGTTCACAGAATGGTGTCTCCGGGAGAAGGGCTTCAAAGCCCTGAAAAAGCGAGTGAATCGCGTGGGTATAGACTAAAGTTGTATAATTTGCAGGCCGCGTCCGCTTGTCGCAACCTGCCAGTTAATCCTAGCATGGACAGAGCGGCGAGGGGTGGGGGGCCTTTCCCAATTCGCGAGGTTGTGAGCGAAATTTAGCTACGCTGAATTCCGGTCCACCTCATGTATTGCAGAAATCTCCCGTAATCCGTCAGGTGCGCTTGACCGTCCACGCTGGTCGCGCGCGAAGAAGGGCGTGGGGGGAGACTTTCAATGTGGAATCAAATCTACAATCCGCTCGGCAATGCGACATTGTCGACGATCGCCGCCGCAATTCCGGTGGTCACGCTTCTGGTGCTGATCGCCAGCGGCAAGGTGAAGGCGCACATTGCGGCCGTTATCGCCCTGATCATCGCCAATATCATCACCATTTTCGTCTATACAATGCCTGCCAACATGTCGATCCGCGCGTCCCTGCTCGGTGTCGTGGTGGGTTTCTTCCCGATCGGCTGGATCGTGCTCAACGTCATCTATCTCTACCGGATCACGGTCGAGACCGGACGTTTCGAACTGCTGAAGCGCGCGGTCGGCGGTGTCACCAATGACCGCCGTCTGCAGCTGCTTCTGATCGCGTTCGCCTTCGGCGCGTTCTTCGAGGGCGCTTCAGGATTCGGTACGCCCGTGGCGATCACCGGTGCAGTTCTGATCGGACTGGGTTTCTCACCGCTTGCGGCTTCCGGCCTCTCGCTGATCGCCAACACCGCGCCGGTCGCCTATGGCGCCCTTGGCACGCCGATCCAGGGGCTCGCATCCGTCACGGGCCTCGACCCCTATATTCTCGGCGCGATGGTCGGACGGCAGCTACCGTTCTTCTCGCTGCTGGTGCCGTTCTGGGTGGTGTGGGCCTTCGCGGGCTGGCGCGGCATGATGGCGGTGTGGCCCGCCATTCTTGTGACCGGGGTAACGTTCGCGGTCCCGCAATTCGTGATCTCGAATTACATCAATCCATGGATCGTGGATATCGGCGCGTCGCTGATCTCGATGGGCTGCCTGATCCTGTTCCTGAAAGTCTGGCAACCGAAAGAACTCTGGCTGTCGCCAGCGTTGCGCGGCAATGACGAATCCGCAGCGACAATGAGTCCCGTCAAGACCATGGACCAGACGAAGCTCACCTCAGCCCAGCTCTGGAGCGCGTTGCTGCCGTGGATCATCGTCTGCATCGTGATGCTGATCTGGGGTAATGGCGCATTCAAGACCTGGGCCAATTCCATTTTCACGTGGAATTACCCGGTGCCGGAACTGCACAACATGATCAATTCGGTCCCGCCGGTGGCGGCGAAGCCGACGCCGCAGGGCGCGGTGTTCGGCTTCACCTATCTGTCCTTTACCGGGACGGGTATGCTGATCGCCGCGATCATCTCGGGCCTCTTGATGGGCCTGTCGCCGGCCAGATTGGTCACCGAATATGGCCGCACCATCAAGGTCTGCGCGATCTCGCTGATCACGATTTCAGCGATGCTGGCAATCGGTACGCTGACGCGGCTGTCCGGTGTCGATGCCACGCTGGGCCTGGCGTTCGCTGCGACCGGCGTGCTCTATCCCTTCTTCGGCACGCTGCTCGGCTGGCTGGGTGTCGCGCTGACGGGATCGGATACGGCCTCCAACGTGCTGTTCGGAAACCTGCAGAAGATCACCTCCGAGCAGTTGGGACTGTCGCCGATCCTGATGGGTGCGGCTAACTCCTCCGGCGGCGTCATGGGCAAGATGATCGACGCGCAGTCGATCGTGGTGGCTTCCACCGCCACCAACTGGTACGGCCACGAAGGCACCATTTTGCGCTACGTGTTCATGCACTCCATCGTGCTGGCGTGCCTTGTCGGCGTTCTCGTGATGCTGCAGGCCTACGTCTATCCGTTCACCGCAATGGTCTTGAAGTAAGATAGCGGATGGCGATACGATCGGGATCCCCGCGGCGAATGCCGCGGGGATTTGTTCATGAGGACATATGGCATCCGCGATCACACCGCTCCGGCAAGCAGGCGCTGTTTTGATTCTGATCACGGCGATGCAGGCCGCGCCGGCGCATGCCGACGAGGAGTTTCCTTTTGGACTTGAGATGATGCTGGATGCGGCGCGGCAGCCTGGATCGAAGCGGCTTCCGACGCTGGATATCGGCGACGGCGGCGAGGTCATCCTCGAACTGTGGTGCAAGGGCGGCAAGGGCCAGTTCTCGGTCGCCGGCAACACCGTCATTTTTTCCGCGGGTCCGCTGCAGGATCGCGCCTGCCCACCAGCCCGCGCGCAGGCCGACGACGAGCTCGTTGCGACGCTGAGCGAAGCTGCGACATGGAAGCGGCAGGGCGACGTTGTTTCCTTCATGGGGCCGAAATCGCTGCGATTCCGGATCAATACGAATTAGGAACGGACCGTCATTCCGGGATGCGCTTCCTGACGGAGGAGCCGGAATCCAGACGGTTGGGGATGACCGCTGGATTTCCGGTTCGCCCGCTGTGCGAGCACCCCGGAATGGCGGCCTTCAACTCTCGGCCAAGATCATGTCGGCGCAGGCGCCGGCCGACTGGATTACCCCGGTATATCCGCCGAATCCCGCATAGGCCGATGCGAGATACAATCCCGGCATCGCGGTCCGCGGCGAGCGGCGCGAGCCCGGACCGGGCGCCGGCGCAAATCCGTATACCGCGCCCTCCGGCGCGTTGAGATATTGCCGTACCGACAACGCGGTATTGAATGACGCCGCCGTGACCGCGCCGGCGAGCCCGGGATAATATTGATCGAGATAGCGGGCGATTGCCTGCTGCCAGCGCGCGCGTTTGTCGCGATAGCCGTCGAGATCCGAACTGTCCCAGTTCGACAGCCGGTCAGGTCCGAAGATCGAGAGCACGTAAGGCGGAGCCGGCACGCCGGAATCGATTGCGGCGTAGTCGACGATGGCAAGAGGCGGCATCCGGTCCGCCGGCTCGCCGGCCATCAGCCGCGCCCCTTGTGCATAGTCGTCGAGCCGCGTCATCCATGGCGGCAACAACTGCGTCGAGTAGCTGGCGATGCCGAATTCGCGCGGCGGCTTCGACAGGCCGAGGGTGAGCGCGAACAGCGAAATCGAAGGCCGCAGGCCGGCATAACCGGCGTTCAATTCGCGCGCCGCATCTGCAGGCAACAGCGACGCCAGTATTTCCGGCGCGGCGTTGCCGACGACGACCGGGCATTCGACGGTCTGTACATCGCCGCCGTCTTTTGCGGCATGCGTCACGCCGCCGGGCCGGCCCTGCGCATTCAAGGCGATGGCCGTGACCATGCGGCGAATCATCACGTCCCCGCCGGCCGTGCGGATCGCGCGCGCCAGGGCGCTCGACAGCCGTTGCGAACCGCCTTGAACGTAGCGCCCGCCGCTCAGGAAAAAACCTCCCTGCGACATTGCGAAGAACGGCCATGACAAGGTGGCGGGATCGTCGTGATAATAGGACAGGTTTGCCGCCAGCGCGCATTTGACGGCTTCGTTATGGCCGAAAACGCGTTCGAATTTTTGCCCCAGCGACAGCGATCGGTCCGGCTCCGAAACGCGTTCGAGCAGCGCGCCGAAATTGTCATCGGTGTTTTTATCGGCGGCGGCCGCCGAAGCCAGCCGCTCCATGTCGTCAAGCACGTTGTCGATGCCGTCGCGGGCTTCCGGAAACCGCTCGATCAACGCGCGCCGCGCCGCGTCGAAATTGTCCGGCATCGCAAACGGCTGCTGGAGCGGCCCGCCGCGCGCCTCGTAAAACCCGCGGCCGGGGATCCACTTCACCGCGTCCAGCACGCCGGCGCGGACCAGCGCGCCGTGCTTGGGATCGCGGGGATCATCCGGATCGCCGGTTTCATGCAGCGAACCTTCGACGAACAGGTCGCCGGACTTATAGCTCGACGCAGCGCCCCCGACCGAGTTGCTGCGCTCGAGGACCAGAACCTTGCGTCCGGCGCGTGCGAGGATGGCGGCTGCCGTCAAGCCTCCAAGGCCCGCGCCGATCACCACTACGTCATAGCGCGCCATCAACCGCAAACCCTGCTCGTCTTCGATCAGGGCTGTTCATTGCCGCTATGCGGCGGCATGTCAAATCGACGGTGTCGGCGTCCCGGCTCTGCAGCGAACCGTTTGGCAAGAGGACGCGCGAAAACGCGCCGCTGGCGTTGCGCTGCGTCCGCACGAGCTATTTCCATGCCGATTTGTCGGCGTCCCAGCGCTGGCCCTTGAACTCCTTTGCCAGCGCATCGACGGTTCCGTTGTCGTCTTCCTGCGCGCCTTCCTCGTCGCCGGCGGAAGCGTCGGCCAGATGGAGTTGCGGGCCTGCCGCCTCGTCGGCAGTCGTGACGGAGGGCGCGCCGACCCAGAGCATCAGGCGATCGGATGCGCCGGGTCTGTCAGAAGAGACCAGGGCGTCGACCTCGATCGTGTCGGTGAGTTCGAGTGCGGGATAGACCCGGCTCGGCCGCTTCAGCGTCAGTTTCAGCTTGCCGGTGTTCTCGCTCCATTGCGAGGATGACACCTTCGCCGACATCGCTTTCGCGACCACGGCGGCGATGCTCGACGCGAGCTTGTCCCTGTTCAATCTGTCGCCGTCGCGCCAGTCCGCCGCCGGGAAACGAATCGCGCGTTCCATGTCGACGATGCCGGCGGTCCAGCCCGCCGCGACCACGCCGGGCCACGACTTCGCTCTCGCGATCAATGCCGCGGCGCGGTCCGGATCGACGCTGAGCGTGATGGTCTGCTCGCCCGCGCGCAACGCGTCGCAGGAAACGCTGAGACTGCTCAGCGACACCTCGGCCGGCTGTCCTCTCAGGCTTCTCAGGAAATCCAGCACCGCCTCCAGCTTCACCCGCACCGCGATCGATTCCGGAGAAACCTCGGTAAAAGCCTTTGGCGCGGCATTGATGTTGTCGTCGGTCGCCCGGCCATCGTTGAATTCCTGCTCGCTGAGATCGGAATTGTCGGACGACGAGACCTCGGTCACGGTCTGGCCGACGCCGATCTGCCCCTTGAATTCAAAACCGTCGCCGGTCGGCTTGCGTACCAGTTTCACCGTAACCGGTAGCTTGTCGCCCTGGCTCTGGGTGGTTCCCGTCAGGTTCTGTCCGTTGACCGCAAGATTGGCGACAAAGCGATCCCGGCGTTCGGAACCCTTCTCGGCGGGATAGCAGACGTCGAGCACCGCCGCCGTCACGGTCTTGCCTTGCCGGGTTTCCTTCAGGATGACGTCGGCATTGCCGTCCATCAGCCCGTCGATCGAGGTGAAGTACCGCGTCTCGCTGCTTCCCTGCGCGGCCTTTGGCGAGAGCTTCATTTGAGCCGCAGCCGGACTTGCCGAAGCCGCCGTAAGGCCGATCAGACAGAGCAAAAGGACGCGCATATAAAATTCCTCGAAAGTGAATTTGGGGAAGCTTCTACCAAACCCACCCACAAATCGCCAAAAAGAAGGCCGCCCGGAAAGGCGGCCTTCAACGAGAGGCAATGCCGGCAGGCGCCGGATCAGAACCCCATTCCGCCCATTCCGCCCATGCCGCCCATGCCGCCCATTCCGCCGCCACCGCCGGGCATCGGCGGCGCCGGCTCCTTCGGTAATTCGGCGACCATGGCTTCGGTGGTCACCAACAGGCCCGCGACGGAGGAGGCGTCCTGCAACGCGGTACGCACCACCTTGGCGGGATCGATGATGCCCTTGGCGACCATGTCGACATATTCTTCGGTCTGCGCGTCGAAGCCGAAGGTTTCCGACTTGTTCTCGAGGATCTTGCCGACCACGATCGAGCCTTCCACGCCGGCATTCTCGGCGATCTGCCGGATCGGGGCTTCCAGCGCCTTCAGCACGATATTGATGCCGGCCTGCACATCGGAATTATCGTTGGTGATGCGGCCGACCGCCTTCTTGGCGCGCAGCAGCGCCACGCCGCCGCCGGGCACGACGCCCTCCTGCACCGCGGCGCGCGTCGCGTTGAGCGCGTCCTCGACACGGTCCTTCTTTTCCTTCACCTCGACCTCGGTCGCGCCGCCGACGCGGATGATGGCGACGCCGCCGGCGAGCTTGGCCAGACGCTCCTGCAGCTTTTCGCGGTCGTAGTCCGAGCTGGTTTCCTCGATCTGCGCCTTGATCTGGCCGACGCGGGCGTCGATGTCCTTTTTCTTGCCCGCACCGCTGACGATGGTGGTGTTCTCCTTGTCGAGCACGACCCGCTTGGCGCGGCCAAGCATGTTGACCGTGACGCTTTCCAGCTTCATGCCGAGTTCGTCGGATATCAGCTGACCGCCGGTGAGGATCGCGATGTCTTCCAGCATCGCCTTCCTGCGATCGCCGAAGCCGGGCGCCTTGACTGCGGCGACCTTGAGGCCGCCGCGCAGCCGGTTGACCACCAGCGTGGCCAAGGCTTCGCCTTCGACGTCTTCGGCGATGATCAGCAAGGGCTTGCCGGATTGCACCACGGCTTCCAGCACCGGCAGCATGGCCTGCAGGCCGGTAAGCTTCTTCTCGTGCAGCAGGACGTAGACGTCTTCGAGTTCGGCGGTCATTTTCTCGGCATTGGTGACGAAGTACGGCGACAGGTAGCCGCGGTCGAACTTCATGCCCTCGACGATGTCGACTTGGGTTTCGAGCGACTTGTTTTCCTCGACGGTAATGACGCCTTCGTTGCCGACCTTCTGCATGGCCTGCGCGATCATCTTGCCGATGGCGGTGTCGCCGTTCGACGAGATGGTGCCGATCTGAGCGACTTCGGCGGAGGATGCCACCGGTTTGGCACGCTTCTCGATGTCCTTGACGACGGCCGCAACCGCGATGTCGATGCCGCGCTTCAAATCCATCGGGTTCATGCCGGCGGCGACCGACTTGCCGCCCTCGCGGACGATGGCATGGGCCAGCACGGTCGCGGTGGTCGTGCCGTCGCCGGCGGTGTCGTTGGTCTTGGAGGCGACTTCGCGCAGCATCTGCGCGCCCATGTTCTCGAACTTGTCCTCAAGCTCGACTTCCTTGGCGACGGTCACGCCATCCTTGGTAATGCGAGGCGCGCCGAAGCTTTTCTCGATGACGACGTTGCGGCCTTTCGGGCCGAGCGTCACCTTCACCGCATTGGCGAGGATATCGACGCCGCGCAGCATGCGGTCACGCGCGTCTCCGGAAAATTTAACGTCCTTGGCAGCCATGTTGAATTCACTCCGTGGGATTGTTGTCTCCGCACCACCTTCGTCATGGCCGGCTGGTCCCGGCCATCCACGTCCTGCTTCCTTCAAAGGAGAAAGACGTGGATGCCCGGGTCAAGCCCGGGCATGACGCTTGAGAGAGGTGCGGCTATTCGGCTTATCTTCAGTTCAGCACGCCCATGATGTCGGACTCCTTCATGATCAGGAGTTCCTCGCCGTCGAGCTTGACCTCGGTGCCCGACCATTTGCCGAACAGCACACGGTCGCCGACCTGGATGTCGATCGGGATCAATTTGCCGGCCTCGTCGCGCCCGCCGGGGCCGACCGCGACCACCTCGCCTTCCTGGGGCTTTTCCTTGGCGCTGTCGGGAATGATGATGCCGCCCTTGGTCTTCTGTTCCGCTTCGACGCGCTTGACAACGACACGGTCATGCAGTGGACGAAATTGAGTTTTAGCCATGAGGTTCCTCTGGAAGGTTCGTTTTAGGGTCTGACCCTGCGTGAAAGGCGGATCGGGCTACAAGGGTTAAAGCCGGCCTGGGCAAAACCGCTTGCATCCTTAGCAATCGTGCTCGGGGAGTGCCAATTGTGCGCCCGGAAATATGGCCTGCCGTCGATCCTGTCAAGCAAGGCCTTAAGTCCTTGGTGAGGCAGATATAGGATGCTGGAAGAAACCAAATCGGAGCGCCGGCGTAACTTGCTGGACATCATTGCTCCGACAGGAGTTTTGCGCTTGGCTGCGGACGGGTGCGGTCAACGATTTTGTTCGGGGGATGCCATGAACAGTTCAAGCAGCACGCGCGGGATGGTCAATCTGGGGATGGCATCGGCTTTGGCGATGTTCCTCGGGGCCTGCGGGGGGATGAGCCTGCCGTCCTTGTCAGGATCGCCTTCCCCGCCGCCGGAGCCCGCGGTCGCACCTGACATGCCGGCGACGGTCCGCGCCGACGAGATCGCCGGCCGCTGGGGTCTTGCATCTTACCAGAACCCGAATGATCGGGTGCGCACGGAGGCGGCGGCGCGGGGCCAGTGCAAACAGCCTTATGTCATTACCGCAGGCGCAACCGGCGGCGTGGTGATGCATCTGGCCGACCAGGCGACACCGCAGGAGCTGCGCCTGAAAGGCAGCCCAAGCGGCAAGAACTATATCGGCCCGCCCGGACCGGTTCCCGGCGAACAGGATCGCGAAATCGTCTCCTTCGACGGCCGCGTGCTGGTGACGCGGTTTGTCGACAAGGATGCCGCGACCCGTTACGGCAACATGGTCTATGTCCGCTGCGCGCCCAAGGCCTGAGGCCTGGCCGTTGGCTTTGTCGTAAGAGGTCGAATATTCCCGCGATTTTCGCCCGCATAAGCAGTGCCTGATGCACAGATTGCGCGACCTTGTTCTTGGACCGGGCCGCGCCGTCTCGGTATTGTCGTTCACGGAAATTCTGGCCTGGGGCATCCTGATCTATCCGCCGGTGCTGACCATGCCCGCGCTCACGGCCGATCATGGCTGGTCGCTGGCGTTCGGCATGGCGGGATTTTCGATCGGGCTCGTGGTCTCCGGAATCCTGGCGCCGACCGTCGGCCACCTGATCGATCGTCACGGCGGCAATATCGTGATGTCGGCGGGCGCGCTGGCAGGCGCGCTCGGCCTTGTGCTGCTGACCGTTGCGGAGCAGCGCCCGGCCTATCTGGCGTGCTGGCTGCTGATCGGTGTTGCGATGTCGTCGACGCTGTACGATCCCGCGTTCGCGACGCTGACGCGGATTTTCGGAACTTCCGCGCGACGGCAGATCACCTTCGTGACTTTTGCGGGCGGGTTTGCCTCCACCGTGGGCTGGCCGGCGACGCATGTGTTACTGGAGCATCTGGGCTGGCGCGGCGCCTATCTGGCCTTCGCAGCCGTACTCGCATTCGTCGTCGCTCCGCTGAATGCCTTTGCACTGCCGCGCACGGTCGCCGTGGCACCTTTGCCTGCGGTCGGCTCGGACGCGATCGTGTTGCCCGCGGCGCCGATGCGGGCTGAAGGACGGCCGTTCATCCTGCTGGCCGCGGCATTTGCGCTGCATGCCTTCATACTTTCCGGCGTCACGTCGAACCTGCTGGCGATGCTGGAGCGGAGCGGCATGAGCGCCGCCACGGTGGTGGCCATCGGAACCCTGTTCGGGCCGGCGCAGGTCGCCGCCAGGCTGGCCGATTTCATGCTGGCGGGCCGGACCCATCCGCTCTGGATCGCGCGCGGTGCGGTTGCGTTGATGGCGTTTGCCTTTGCCATGCTGTCGTTTGCGGGCGCGTCGCCGCCGGTGGCGGCGCTGTTCGCAATCGCATTCGGCGCCGCCAACGGGGTGATGACGATTGCCCGCGGCGCGCTGCCGCTATTGATGTTCGGTCCGGTCGGCTATGGCCGCGTCATCGGACGTATCGCGCGGCCCGCCCTGTTCATTCAGGCGCTGGCGCCTTTTGTGGTGGCGTCCGCGGTTGAGCGATTTTCCGACCGTACCGTACTCGAAATAGGCATCCTCGGCGCGCTCATGGCGCTCGGATGCTTTTTGGCGATCAGGCCGCCGCGGCCGGCGCCGGGGTAACTCGTCATTGCCGGGCTTGACCCTGCTGGATGCGCACATCTCGGCCGTCATTGCCAGGCTTGACCCGGCAATCCATCCGCTTCGAACGACTCTTGCGACGATGGATGGATACGCGGGTCAAGCCTGCCTATGACGAGAGGGGTGAATCCAGCAGGGCTGACCCGGCCATCCATACCGCGCCGCGGGCTGCTGCGTCCCGGGCACGGCAAATGTCAGTCTAGGCGGCTGGAGACAAAGCCGCATCGGTTCGAACGCGCGCATCCGCTTTCAGCGGATGCGCCTTCCGGTGCCAGGCCCATGCCGTCCGCACGATCGTTGCGAGATCGGAATGCATGGGTCGAAATCGCAGCGTCGCCCGCGCCGCCGTTACGTCGGCCACGAGATAGGCCGGATCGCCCGGTCGCCGCGGTTTTATCGCATGCGGCACCGCGCGGCCGGTTTCGGCGGCGATTGCGGCCAGAATTTCCCGCACCGAAAAGCCCGCGCCGGTGCCGAGATTGCAGACGCCTCCGACATGCCCCTGCAGCAGGAGCGTGAGCGCTAGGATATGCGCCTGGGCCAGATCGGTGACGTGGATATAGTCGCGGATCGCGGTGCCGTCGGGCGTGTCGTAGTCATCGCCGTACACCGCGAAGTCGGCGACATGGCCCTGCAGCGCCATCATCGCGCGCGGGATCAAATGGGTTTCGGGCTCGCGCTTTTCGCCGATGCCGCCGGACGCGTCGGCGCCGCTGGCGTTGAAATAGCGCAGCGCAAACGATCGCTGCCCATAGGCGCTGCGATAGTCGGCGAGAATCCGTTCGATCATCCATTTCGACGCGCCATAGGGATTGATCGGCGCGCAAGCGTAGCTTTCAGGCAGGGCCTTGCTGTCGGCATTGCCGTAGACCGCGCCGGTGGAGGAAAATACCAGGCGGCTGCAGCCGGATTCGCGCATCGCATCCAGCAGCGACAGCGTGCCGGCGAGGTTGTTCATGTAATATTTCCGCGGATCGCTGATCGACTCGCCGACAAGGCTGGACGCCGCAAAGTGCATCACCGCGACGATATCGTGCTGCGCGAATGCCGCAGCGAGCCCGGCGCGATCCTGCAGATCGCCCGCCACCAGCGAACCGGTGACGAAGCCGCGATGGCCGGTGGAGAAATTGTCGTATACGACCGGATGATAGCCGGCCGCATCGAGGGCGCGGCAGCAATGCGCGCCGATATAGCCCGCGCCGCCCGTCACCAGCACTGCGGGACGACTGCTCATGTCAGCTCCCCGGCGTCCGGTCGGTGGGCCGGCGGTTGTTGAACAGCAGGTAGAGTGCGCGCGGATTGGTCGTCAGATAGCGCCAGAACAGCCGGCGCGGCTCCAGCCAGATTCGCCACGCCCATTCCAGCCCGGCGCCTTGCATCCACCTCGGCGCGCGGGCGCGGCTTCCCGACAGGAAGTTGAACAGTCCGCCTGATGTCTTGATGACGCCGACATTGCCGAGCCGCGGCGTGAATTGCTCGACAAAGGCCTGCTCGTAGGGAATGCCCAGCGCAACCCACAGATAGTCCGGCGCCAGCGCGTTGATCTCGTCGACCTTAGCGCGCAGCGCATCGCCCTTCAGATAGCCGTGGCAATGCCCGACGATCTGCAGATCGGGATACATGGCACGGACGTTGGCGACCGCCAGCGCATTTTCCGCCTCGTCGGCGCCGAACATATAGAATGTCAGGCGCGCCGCCGCCGCCTTGCGCGCCACGACGTGAAACAGATCGGTGGTGGCGACGCGCTCGGGAAGCGGCGTCTTCGATTTCAGCCGCGATACGGTGACCAGCGGCTGCCCGTCGGCATTGATCAGGTCGGCGGCGCGGAACAGACGTTCGGTCATCGGCTCGGTCGAGCAGCGCGCCAGCACTTCGCCGTTGGCGGACGTCAGATACAGCGGGCGGTCGACGCAGCGCTCCGGAAACACCATGCCGATCATGAAATTTGCGGTCTGTTCGAGGTCGAGCACGGCGAGGCGAAGCCCGCCCAGCGAGATGCGCGGCACGGCCGAAGTGGCGGCCCTCCCCAGCGGATTGATGCGGCGTTCAAGCATATCGTTTGCCTCGCTGCTGGCTGCTCCCCGCGGGATTGAGCTCGTTGAGAACGACCCCGATCAGGTTGCGCTCGGCGCCGCCGAGCGCGGCGATCACGGCTTCCATGGCGTCGTTGATATCGAGATCGACCGGCAGGACCGCGATCAGGCCGTCGGCGGTCTCCAGCAGGTTGCGGTTCGACGCCTCCCACGGCATCGGCGGTCCGTCCAGGATCACCAGATCGTAGCCGCCGCTGGCGCGGGCCTGCGCGATGGCCTTGCGGATGGCGTCGCCGGCCCTGGCGCCGGAGCCCCTGACCGCCGGCAAGATGGCAATTCCGTTCGACGTCTTGATCGCGCGGGCGGCCTTGCTGCCGATGCTGAGCCAGCCGCGGCGGCTGGCCTCCGGCTTGCCGAGGCCGTCGGCCTTGTCCGAAAGCGCATGCGTTGCGTGATCGGCATCGATCATCAGCACCTTGACGCCGTCGCGCGCCGCGGCCAGCGCGGCGTTGAGCGCAACCACGGTGCGGTCGGCGCCGTCGCCGGCGCCGATGATGCCGATGACCGGGGTCAGGCCGCCCGGCGCCCGTTTTGCGGCGGTCTCGCATAGCGCGTGGATGGCGGCGACGAAGGCGCCGGCCGGGCCATTGGCGCGCAGCGTCGGCCAGCCCATTCGCGTGACGTCGCCAACGCCGGGTGCCGCCAGGATGCCGGTTAGCGTGCGCAGCACATCGGTTTCCTGCAGCCGCGCGATCAGCGGTTTCTCCAGCGGAGCCGCGGCGGCCTGCTGCGGCGTATTGCCTTGCGGCAGCGGCGGCTCGATCATTATCTTCATGTCGGGCGACAGCGTCGCCCGCGGCTGCTTGCGGGGCGCCTCGGTCGCGGGCGTCGCCGCGCCCGGGATTGACAGCCGATCGGCCGCGACGGTCCAGGCGGCGGCGGCCAGTGCGCCGATCGCAAAGCCGATCATCGCGATCAGGCTCATCGCCGGCGGGAAGGCGCGGCGCTGCGGGGCGGCGGCCTCGCCGATGATGCGTGCCGCCGAGGTGTTGAGGGTTTCCTGCTCCTCGGTTTCACGCGAGCGCTTGAGGAACGACTGATAGACGTTGCGGTTGGCTTCGACATCGCGCTCGAGCTCGCGCAACTGTACCGACGCCTGGCTGAGGTCGACGCTCTGGTGCTTTTGCTGGTCGAGCGCCTTGGTCAGCGACGCTTCATAGTCCCGCGCCCGGGTGAGATCGTTCTTGGCCGATTGCGAGAAGCGGCTGAGTTCCTCGGTGATGTTGCGGCGCAGGTCTTCGACCTGTTTTTCCATGTTCTTCAGCGAAGGGTGCCGCGGGCCGAGTTCGCTGGAGAGTTCGGCATGTTTCCGCCGCGCCTCCGCGTATTGCGCGCGCAAATTGGCGATGGTCGGCGACTGCAGCGCCTCGGGAATCGCGCCGGCATCGGTGGCGCCGCGCCTGGAGGCCTCGATCTGGTCATACTTCGCCTGCGCGTCCAGCGTCAGCGCGTGCGCATTGGCGAGCCGCTGGGTGATCGCGGACAATTGCTGGTCGCTGACCAGGGTGTCCTGGGTGCCGACGAAATTGTTCTGCGCCTTGTAGATCGCGAGCGCGTTCTCGGAGGTGCGGAGCCGGTCCTGCAATTCCTTGAGCCGGCTCGACAGGTCGGTGGTCGCGCGCCGCGCGGCGTCGGCCTGCGACTGCTTGGATTCGGCGAGATAGGCGGCGGAAACCGCATTGGCGAGCATGGCGGCTTTTGCCGGTTCGTGCGACCAGACTTCGATGTCGACCACATAGGTGCGGTCGGTCCGCTTGACGTTGATGTGGCGGTTCAGGGCGTCCAGCGCCGACATTTTCCCGTTGTCGGCGCTGGCGGTCGGCCCGCCGCTGAGGCCGATGAGGCCGGACAGCGAGCGCAGCAGGCCGCTGGCCTCGCCACCGAACTCGGGGTCGCGTTCCAGTTTCCGGTCGTCGATCACGCGCAGCAGCACGTTGTTCGAGGTGATCAGCCGCGCCTGGCTTTCGACCACCATGGACAGGCCGGCGATATCCTGGGAGCGCGGCGTCAGTTCGCGGTCCACCAACTGCAATTCGCGCGGATCGACATAGAGCTGGGCGGTCGCCGCATAGCGCGGCGTCAGGCTCTTGCCGATCATCACCGCGGTGCAGGCGCAAATAATCGCCGCGGCCGCGATCGGGACCTTGCGCCGCCACAGCAGGCGGACCAAGTCGGTCACGCTGAAACGCGCCGGCGGCGGCGCCGCCGCGATATCGGGTTTCGGCTGAATTATCGGCTGGTCATATGCAAGCATGGGCCCCTGCTTTCGGTTCGGCCGACACACGCGCCGGGTGAGGGGTTGTTGTTCGCAACAAGCCGTTTGCGGCGGGTCTTGATGCGGAACGGGCTGGACAGGAAAAATTAACCATACACATTGAGGGAGTATTTACCGCAAATGCAAAAAAAGCGTTTAAGCGCCGGCGCATTGCAATGCCTCCGCCATGTTCAGAATCGGGATTTGCCGGCGCGATGCCGCCTCGATCGCGGTTTGCAGCAGCCAGGGCGAGCAACCATAGGGGCTGGGCTCGTCGGCCACGTCGTGGGTATAGAAGATCAGCCATCCGTTGCCGGCCTGCGCCTCGTCGAGTGCGCGTTCGATCCCGTCGCGATCGATGCGGCGGTCGATCAGGGGCACCGCCCGCAGAAACTGCAGGTCGACGGTGCCGCTGTTGACGCCGGGGACGATGCTGCGGCACGACTTGAACACGGTCTTGAGCTGCCGTTTGCGGACGAACGACCCGTAACCGAACGGATAGGCAAAATTCTCCACCTCAATCGATGAATCCAGCGACCGCAGATAGTGCTGGTTACGCTCGATCTCGGCGTTCAGCGCGCCGGCATCGAGATCGCATGCCCGCTTGTGCGAGAAGGTGTGGCAGGCAATTTCGTGACCGCTGCGGTGGAGCGCGATGACGTCGTCGCCATCGATCATGTCCCATAGAGGCGATGACCTGCCGACCTGGCTGCCGATGACGTAGAACGTCCCGGTGGCGCCGTGTTGCTCCAGAATCGCGGCGCCGACCGTGGCGGCACTTTTCGGAACGTCGTCGAAGGTGAAGCTGACCATCGGCGCGTCATTGCGCATCCGGAACGGTTCGACGCGCAAATGCATCGCCATCCGATGGCTGAACCTCGCTCTGGCTTCCAAAATTGCATTCATGGTTCAGCGCTTTCGCAATATCACGTGATAGTCGCCGCGCCGCGCGTCGGCCTTTCCGGGCAGGAAAAGGTTCACGGCGACGGCGAGGGCATCGAGCAAGGCGGCAAGCACCGGCTTGCGCGCCCGCATTTCGGGGAAGCGCGGGCTCTCATACTCCCGCCGGTAGGTCACCTGCAGTCCGTGCTGCTGTGCAAAGGCTTCCAGCCGCGGCAGCGAAACCAGCGGATGGAAGAAGGTCGGAAACGGCGCCTGGCCGGGCAGGCCGGCTTTCTTGTCGCCGCGCATGGTGCGGTAGAACCAGACGTGGAACCAGTGCGGCGAGTATCTGGTCACCACGCCGGACAGCGATTGGGGATTCGGCGCGCCGATCAGGATCAGGCCGCCTCGCTTCAGCGAGGTGCAGAAGCCCAGCAACGCTGCTTCGACGTCGGGAAGATGCTCGATGACGTTGTAGCAGATCACCAGATCGAAGGTTTCCGGCGCGAAGCGATAGCTCTGGATATCGCCGAGGATGGTCTTGTGCGCGTAGGTGTTGTTGCGAATCTGGTCTTTATCGATATCGACGACGGTGACATGGGCGCGTTCGAGCACGCCGAGCGGCAGGAAACTGGTCGATCCGCCGCCGGCCTCGTAAACCGCGAGTTTTTCGGGCGGCAGCACCGCGCCCAGGATGCCGTGAACGGCCAGCAGGCTCTCGCGCGCCTCGCCGGACGGCAGTTCGAGCAATGATTTCGGGTGCACGGCAGCGGGCGGCAGCGGCGCGCGCGCGTCGGCCCGAGCGGCGGCGACGGGGTTGAAAGCGCTGGCAATGTTCTTGTTCATTTGTTCCTCTACCTTACCCGATGCCCATGCCCGCGAGCTTGGCCCTGAACAGCGTCAAGCCACGCTGCGACCGCGCGCGAACCCGCGAGATGTCGAACGCCCAGCACAGGGCGGCGTAGCCGGCGGCGCCCACCGCAACCAGGATGACGCAGGCGGTCAGGTCCGCCACATGCAACAGCCGGTCGGCGGCGCCGACAATCAGCGCCATGATCAGTCCGGCGATCATCGTCAGTGCCAGACGGCCGAGCGGAATCGGGACCGCAAACGCCCGGCGGCTGAGGATCAAGGCGCAGACAAAGCCGAGCACATCGGCGCCGAGCCGCGCCCACGCCCCGCCTGCGACGCCGTAGCCGCTGACCAGGGCGTAGGACAGGATCACATTGGCCGCGATGATGACAAGCGTATTGATCAGGTAGAATGAATTACGTCCCGACAGCAGAAAGCTGACATGGAGATATTGCTGGGTCAGGATCTGGAACAGCACCGCAACCGCAATGACGGGCATGATCGCCGCGGCGGTTTCGCGAAAATCGGCGCCGAGGACGACATTGGCGATGTGCGGAGCAATGACGGCAAACCCCAGGCAGGCCGGCAGGGTAATGCTCAGCAGCAATTCGGCGCATTCGCCGAGATGCGACCGCACCGCGGCGCGCCCCTGACTGGCGTGGATCAGGACCGCCATCGGGAAAAACGCGGCGGCGGCGCTGATGGCCGGCATCATGAGCGTCTGGCGGACAAGGTCGAGGCCCGCGATATACTTTCCGGCATCCGCCGCGCCGATCAGGTTGGCAATCATGAACCGGTCGGTGACGCTGGAGACCGCAAGCAGGGTCAGCGATATCGTCAGCGGCAAACCGTGTCGTGCCGCGGTCAGCAGCGTCGGGGCGTCGAACCTGACGATGGTCCCCCGCCAGGCGACCCGCGCCTGCACCCATGTCGCAACCAGATAAGCCAGCGCCGTGGAGGCCAGCAGCAGCAATCCGGTGCGATCGATCAGCGCGAAGACCGCGCCGAGGCAGAGCACCGCAATTGCGCGAGCCAGCGTCGCCTTCATGGCGGTCATGGCCAATAGCCGGGCCCGGACCAGATCCTGGGTAAGTTCGAACAGGCCGACCGCGATCGCAAGCCCGACCGCGGCAAGCGATGCCATCGCATCGAGGCCGACGAGCCGGCCGATGCCCCAGGCAAGCGGCGCGGACAGGCAGGCGACAAAATATCCCGACAGCACCAGGCCGCGGACGTCGCTGCCGTCGTTCCTGGCGTGCTCGCTCAGGATCAGGTTACGGAACCAGCCGATGAAGGCCACGCTGATCACGGAGGCGAAACCGACCCCGAGCAGATAGGTGCCGTAATCATGCGTCGAAAACAGCCGGGTGAAGACAAAAACGCTCAGCAGCCCCAGCAGTGCGGAGAGCACGTTGGCCGACAGATTGATGCTGGCCTGGCGCATCAGCATAGCGCGTCGAGCCTCGCGGCCTGTCTTGAAACGGTGCGCGGCGTGCGGACCGCCTGGTTTTCCTCGATCGCAGCGCGAATGGTCTGCACCGGCGTGCCCGAAAACGACGCGATCGAGAACGCGACGTCATGCGTATTGGCGCGGCAAAGCAGTTCGTTCAGTTCACCTTTGCTGAGCTTCGGCCGCTCCCAGTAACTGAGGCATTGCGTGCTCGAGGTAAGCCGGTGCGCGCCGGAAAAGCGCGCATTGTTTTGCACGAAATAGCCGTACAGCATGTATTCCGAGAACTCCCGGGTCCGGCACAGCGCCTCGATCCAGTGCAGATTGGTGACCGCCTCGATTTGCGAGACCATCGCGGCGGTGGTCTGGCGGTCCCAGAAGATGATGTGGCCGATGAAATCGGGCGCCGGCAACGGCGGCACCGGCAGGCCGAGCAGTTCGTGGCTGGTGGTGACCCAGCGTGAATGCCGCGGCTGGGTGGCCACGACTTCGTCGGGCAGGCCGAACAGCGGAATCGGATGTGGAACCTGGAATTGCGACAGGTCGAAATCACGGAAGAAAACGATGTCCGAATCCAGAATGCAGTAGCGCTCGTAAGGCAACGACATGGTCGCGGCGATCTTGAGATATTGCTGGACATGCCATCCGCTGACCGGCTTGGTGCGGAACGACCACCAGAACTGCCGCCGCTTGCGCTGAATGACGCGCGGCAACGGCCGCAGCCAACGGGGAAGAAAGCGGGAGGCGGGAATAACCTCCCGGCGCTCGCTCTCGAAGTGGGCGAACAACGGCAGGTCGGAATCCGGAACCAGCAGATAATGTTTGGAAAACGAACGGACGTGGCGGTCCACGCTCTCGCAAAGCAGCGTGCACAGGTCGAGGTCGCGCCCGTAAGTCGGGGTCAACAACGCTAAGGGATTCATCTCGGCGCTCTCTCCGGCGGGGATGGTCGGAGCAATGGTTGCTGCGGGTTCGTGCGTCATGCGGTCGGAGTGAGCAAGATCGGTGCCGGACACGCCGGCAAGCGCTCGCGGTGCTTCAAAACTGGTTAATTCACGGGCGCGCTAACCATCGCGGAAAGTGCTGCGCCGTGCGCGGCGGCGCTGGACCGGTACTTGCAAAGACGGTCGCGCATCATTGAATTCGTCAACCGAGACCGTGAACCCATGACAAAACCGACGCATTCCCGGCGCGAGTTCGTCGCAGCCACCGCAACGGCCGCGGCGCTCGGTGTTTTCGGCACAGCCGGACTGTCCGCAGTGTCCGCTTTTGCGACACCGCAGCCGCAGCCGTTCGTGCCGGCCGCCGGATTGATTCCTTACGGCTCGGCGGTGCGGGCCGGCGCGCTGGAGTCCGATCCGGCGTATCGCGAGGCGATCGTTGCGAACTGCCAGATGGTCGTTGCCGAAGGCGAGATGAAGTGGGCGGATATCCGGCCCGCCCGCGGCGAATACCGGTTCGAAAAAGCCGATGCGATCATCGACTTCGCGCGCCAGAACAGGCTTGAGGTCCGCGGCCACACGCTGGCCTGGTACGGCGGCCTGCCGGACTGGACCAACGAGATCTCCAGCCGCGCCGAGGCGGAACGGGAACTGGTCGATCATATCAAGACGGTTGTGTCCCGATATCGCGGCGTCATCCCGTCCTGGGACGTGGTGAACGAGCCGCTGGTGGATTTTCCGGAAAGTGCGGCATCGCTGCGCCCCAGCGTCTGGACCAGGCAGTTGGGGCCGGATTACCTGTCGATCGCGCTGCGCACCACCGCCGCGGTGGACCCGGCCGCGCGGCTCGTGCTTAACGAATACGATGTCGAGTTCAAGGGCCCGCGTTTCGCCGCCCGGCGCAAGGCGCTGCTTCAATTGCTGCGCTCGTTGCGCGACAAGGATGTGCCGCTGCACGGTGTCGGGCTGCAGGCCCATCTGTTCGCCGACCGCGATATCGATCGCGACGGGCTGCAGGCATTCCTGAACGAACTTGCGGCACTCAGGCTCGACGTGCTGATCACCGAACTCGACGTCGTCGACTACGAATTGCCGGGCAAGGTGAGCGAGCGCGACGCGCTGGTCGCCCGCAAGGCCGGCGAGTTTCTGCAAGCGGTGTGCGACGTGGTCCGTCCGAAAGCGATCCTGACCTGGGGCCTGAGCGACCGCTATACCTGGGTGCCGATCTATTTCAAGCGGCCGGACGGCATGCCCAACCGTCCGCTGCCGTTCGACGCCGATCTCAAGCGCAAACCGCTGTTCGACGTCATCGAGCAGTTCAGGCGCAGGCCCGCCTGAATCAAGGGCGGCCGGAATCCGGAGCCGTAGGTTTTCGTCAACAGATTGACCCGTAAGATCGAACCCGCATGAACCCGTCCAACATCCGTGAACGCGCGGCGGCGTCCGGTCCGCCCGATCCCTCGATCGGGATCGTGGTCTGCATCCCCAGCTTTCGCCGTCCGCAGCATCTGCGGCTGACCCTGGAATCCCTCGCCCGGCAGCGAACCGATCGCCGCTTCGCCGTGGTGCTGGTCGAAAACGACGCGGTAAAACGCGAAAGCGTGCCGGTCGCCATCGAGTTCTTCTGCGACGGCAGAATTCCAGGCCTTTGCGTGGTCGAGCCGCGGCAAGGCAATTGCGAGGCCATCAACGCCGCATTCGAAACCGCGCTGGCGGCGTTTCCTGCCGCGACCCGGTTGCTGATGATCGACGACGACGAAATCGCGTCGGAGCACTGGCTGGAACGGATGGTCGATGCGGCGGAGGCCACCGGCGCCGACCTGGTCGGCGGCCCGGTGCAGCCGGATTTCGACGACAAGATGGCGCGCGGGCTTCGCCGCCATCCGGCGTTTCGTCCGGCCTATGACGCGAGCGGCCCGGTGCCGGTCATCTACGGCTGCGGCAACTGCCTGATCACGCGCCGGGTATTCGAGACGCTCGCCGATCCCGCTTTCGATCTGAAATTCAATTTCCTCGGCGGCGGCGACACCGATTTCTTCGTGCGTTGCCGTCAGGCCGGCATGAAATTCCATTGGGCCGCCGATGCCCTCATCACCGAAACCGTGCCGCACGTCCGCACCCATCCCGGCTGGCTCGTCGTGCGCGGCCTGCGCATCGGCGCGATCAACTATCACATCGAAGTCAAGGCCGCGCGCAGCTATCCGGCGCGCGCCAGAGTGGTCGCCAAGCTGCTGGCGATGCTGCCGCTGTCGCTGGTCCGCGCCGGCCGTCTCGTGCTCACCGAACCGCGGCCCATCATCGCCCTGCATCCGGTGACGGTCGCGCTCGGCAGCGCGCTGGCGGCGATCGGCGTCGAACCGCAGCCCTATAAAGCATCGAAGATCCTGCCGTGAGCATCGCCGCCGCAAGCGAGATCCGTACCGTCTTCGATCGGCTCCGCCGCCTTGAGGTGATGGACGTGCTGCGCGCCGCCACCTTCATCGCCACCTTGCTGCTGGTCTGGGTTTCACTGCGGCCGTTCGTCGACCTCAGCGGCTCGCAGCTGAAGGATCTCACCACCGGCAATGAAACGCTGACCTACGCCGCGTTCGGATGCCTGGCCGTGCTGACGGTCGCGCTGGCGATGGCCGACAACAGGTCCGGCCTCACGACGCTGCTGTCTCCCGGTTTCATCCTGTTCGGCGCTTGGGTGTTCGTTACCGCGGCGCTGTCGCTCGATCTCAGCACCTCGATCCGCCGTTTCGCGTTGACCGCAAGCGTCACCGCGGTGGCCTCGACTTTGCTGCTGCTGCCGAAGTCGCAGACCGAGCTGATGCGGTGGTTGAGTATTGCGGCGCTGGCGTTGCTGGCGATCTGCTATCTCGGAATACTGCTGGCGCCGAACCTGTCGATCCACCTGGCGACCGACGCGCAGGAGCCGGCGCTGGCCGGCGACTGGCGCGGCTCGTTCGGCCATAAAAACGGCGCCGCGCCGGTCATGGTGTTCCTGCTGTTCATCGGGATCTACGCGGTTCGGCTCGGCGCGCTGCTGTCGGGCACGGCAATCATCGGCTTTGCCGGACTGTTCCTGCTGTTCTCCGGCGGCAAGAGCGCGCTGGCGCTGAGCATCGCGGTGTTCCTGCTGGCGGGCCTGGTCTCGGCGGCGAGGACGCTCTGGCTCCGCGCCGCGATCTGCCTGACGCCGCTGCTCGCGCTGAATTTGCTGAGCGTCGGCACGGTGATGAGCGACGGGCTGGAAAACATCGCCAGGATGCTGCCGTTCGACACCACTTTCACCGGCCGTACCGACATCTGGACCTTTGCCTTCCAGGCGCTGCAGCAGCGGCTTTTGACCGGATACGGTTTTGCGGCGTTCTGGGGCTCCAGCTCGATCAAGGATCTGCCCGAAGGCAAGGAGTGGGCGGAATTCGCCTCGCACAGCCACAACGGCTATCTCGACACCGCGCTGGCGATGGGCCTGCCCGGATTGCTGCTGCTGATCGTGGTGCTGGTGGCCGGCCCGCTGAAGAATTTCCATGCCGCGGACCGCGGCGGCAACAGCGGCCCGCTGGCGACGATGCTGCTGCAAATCTGGCTGTTCGGGCTTTATTTGTCGTCGATGGAAAGCTTCTTCCTCGACCGCGCCGACCCCTTGTGGTTCACGTTCTTGCTCGGGGTGTTCGGATTGCACTATCTGGCGCGGTTTCGGCTTTCGGAATGAACTCCGTGTCCGGACGCGGTGCAGCGCTTCTTTAAGCGAGCATCGCAGAGTGCGGACCCGTACCAAACACGAAACCGTCATGGCCGGGCTTGACCCGGCCCCCCATCCGCTTCGGCGGCGACGGAAAGCTCCGCCTTCACCGCCTCCGCCACGTCGCGCCACCAGCCGTCGAAATCGAACGGCGCGTGCACCGACGGCCAGTTCAGCGCCGCGGCGACCCGGTCGGCATAGGCGTCGGCGCCGGAACCGCGCGGCACCGGCACGATGGCGCCGCGGTCGATCAATTCCTGAAAGCGCGGATGATGATCGAACTCATCCGCCTCCGCCGGACCGGTGACGATCACCGGCCGGCCGGATTGCACGCAGGTCAGCACGCTGGAGCGCCGCGCGGTGAGGCCTTCGTCGAGGCAAAAGCAGAACGCATCGATCTCGCTGAACAGGCCGAACACTTCATGGTCGGATGCGACAAAGCCGCTGACCAGCACGTCGTCGCTCAAGCCGAGTTCGGCGGCGCGGGCACGAAACTGCGCTTCGACCTGGTCGACGCCGCGAATGAACGACCCGACATAGATCAGCAGCGGCTGCAATCCGCGCTGCTTCAGGACCGCGCCGATGTCGAGCAGCGCATTCGGCTGCTTGCCCGGATAGATCGAGCCGAAATGGCCGATCACGAGGCGGCCGCCCCGCCGCGCGGCGGCGAGCCGCTGCCGGAGTCTGGAATCGACGATCCCCGCCGGCGCTTCGATGTTCGGCGGCAGCGGCGCCAGCACGCATTTTGCTGCGGTCCGGCCCATCACGGGATCGTGCGCGAGTTCACGCCGCACCAGCGGCGAGAACATCACGATGGTATCGGCGAGCAGCAGCGCCGGCATATAGGTGATGCGCCGCAGCCGGTGCAGGCCGCCCCATTCATGCTGGATCAGAACGATACGCCTGCCGCGCAGCCGCGCGATCGCCAGCGCCAGCAGCGGCCGGAGCATGACGCGCTTCCACGCCACCAGCGGAAGGTTGCAGACCACGCTCCGCGCCGACCCCACCGCGCGCCAGATGTCGACCAACCTTCCGCCGCTCCGCGTCAGGGTTAACGACGTGCAACTGCCGGGCTCGAGCTTTTCGATGATCTCCTGCAGCAGGCGCGTGAACTGCCCGACGCCGCACTGCATCTGCGGCCCCGCGCCTAAGAACAGCGCCTGATATGCGGGTTCTGACGTCATGGCGTTAGCCATAGCCCGCAGACATTAGTTTCCGGTAAGTGCGCCCGCGGCGGCGCGGCATCGGATTTGCCAGACATGAACCGAAAGCCGCCGGAACGTCTCATATCGGGACATCGGGCGGTCGATGGCTTCACGGCCATTCGAAATTTCGCAAACAGCAGGCGAAGCCAGTCAGGAGCACGGCGATGACAGCGAACAAAATCTTCACCAAATGGGACGAGACGCATTCCGAATTGTGGGCGCAGCAGCCGATCCGGCTCGAGCACGAGATGCACAGGTCGCCGGCGTTCTCGATGGACGACCTTGCGAAGCTGATCGAGGGCTATCCGCGCCAGCATTACAGCCTGGTCCAGACCGGCGCCCGCGGCAGCAAGAAGCTGTGGCGCGAGGGCGATATCGGCAATCTCTCGGGCCGCGAGGTGATCGACGCCATCGCGGGCGGCGGGCTCTGGCTCAACATGCGCGACGTCGGCGCGGTCGACAGCCGCTACCGCAGGCTGGTGGACCAGATGTTCGAGGAAATCGTCGCAAAGGTTCCGGGTTTCGAGATTCCCAAAGGCCATCAGGAAAGCATCCTGATTTCCGCGCCGGATGCCCAGGTCTACTACCACGCCGACATGCCCGGGCAGAGCCTGGTGCAGATCGCCGGCCGCAAGCGCGTCTATGTCTATCCCAACACCGCGCCGTTCATCACCGCCGAGCACCTGGAAGACATCGCGCTGTTCAATGTCGAAGTCGATCTTCCCTACAAGGACTGGTACGACGACCACGCCAAGGTGCTCGACATCGGCCCGGGCCAGATGCTGGGCTGGCAGATGAACGCGCCGCACCGGGTGGAGAATCTCGACACTTTCAGCATCTCGATGACCATCTCCTACACCAACGATGAAATCCGCCGCTCCGAGATCGTCCATCTCGCCAACGGCATGCTGCGGCACCGCTTCGGCTACACGCCGAAGAGCCGCAACCTGCGCGGTCCGTCCTACTTCGCCAAGGCGGTGATGCAGAAGCTGCTGCGCGACGGCAAATGGGTCAGGCGCGAGCGCGATGCGCGCCGTCCGATCGACTTCCGGCTCGACAAGGCCGAGCCCGGCAAGCTCGTCGACCTGCCGAAGGCGGCTTGAAGGACGGCAGACAGACAATGCCTTCCGTCATTGCCAGGCGCGCAGGCGGCGAAGCCATCCGGCCCGCGTTCGGCGGCCCTGGATTGCCTGATGGCGCCTGTCATCGGGCGGCGCCGGGCGCCGACCCGTCGGCTTGCAATGACGGCGGCGCCGGCTTCCGCGTCGAATTCCTCCGCGACTGGAAACAGCCTGCCGCGCGCTGCAACGATCTCGGCAATGCGACGCCGTTCCAGAACTGGCAATGGCTCAAGGCCTGGTACGGCGCCTTCGCCGACGTCGACCATGTCGAGCCGCTGATCGCCGTCGTCTCCAATGCCGCGACCGGCGAGCCGGCCGCGCTGCTGCCGCTGATCCGGCGGACCAAGAACGGCATCCGCGTCATCGAGCCCGCCGATCTCGATCTTACCGATTACAACGCGCCGCTGTTGGGCGCCGCGGCGCCGCGCGATGCAAAAGCGGCGCGCGCGATGTGGAAGGCGTTGCGCCGCGCGCTGCGGCGACTGCCGGGCGGCGCCGACCTGATCCGGCTGCGCAAGATGCCGGCCGAAACGGACGGCCGCCCCAATCCGCTGGCGCTGCTGGACGGCGCCGGGCCGTGTGCCCTCAACGGCAACCTCGTCACCACCGGCGAGGACTTCGACGCCTGGCGCCATACGCTGGAGCGAACCGTGCGCAAGGAGCTGGAGCGAAGCTGGCGCGTCTTTACGCGCGATCCCGCGGCGGAATTCCGCACCATAACCGACAAGGACGAAGCCCTGCGCGTTCTCTCCACCATGGCGGCGCAGCAGGGCTGCCGCATGCAGCAGCTCGGGCTGAATTTCGTGCTCAACGATGCGACCTGTGCGGCGTTCTACCGCAACCTCGTGCGCGACAATATCGAGAACGGCTACGCCGTGCTGTCGGCGCTCACCGCCGGCGGCGAGGTGGTGGCGACCCTGCTCGGCATCCGGCAGGGCGCGCGTTATGTCATGGTGCGGATCAGCAATGCCGGCGAGAAGTGGTCGAACTGTTCGCCGGGCCGGCTGATCATCGAACGCACCATGGCCGCGCTGCATCGGGACGGCGTTCGCCAGTTCGATTTCAGCATCGGCAACTACGCCTATAAGCGCCGTTTTGGGGTGCAGCGGATCGCATTGGTCGATTTCACCGCGGCGCTGAGCTGGCGCGGCGCGCCCTATGCGTTGCGCGATCGCGCAGCGCGCTGGTTGCGCGGGCATCCGCAATCAGTGGAGCGCATCAGGCGCGTACTGGGCAGGCCGCCGTCGCGCGAAGAGCAATGAATTCCGGCGCGTGCTGGTAAGCGTCGCTTTGCGCCGTGCCTCCGAATACCTCGTCGTCATTGCCGGGCTCGACCCCGGGCATGGCGCGAACAGCGCCTTTGCCCACTTCGCGGTTTCCGCTAGGCTGCGATCAACAACGGTAAAAAATCCCGGGAGACAATCACCTCATGAATCGCCGCCAACTTCTCAAGGCCGCCGCGGCTCTGCCCCTGGCGCAGGTCGTCCTCTCCAACACCGCCCGCGCGCAAGGCCCTTATCCCACCCGCACCATCACCATGATCGTGCCGTTCCCGGCCGGCGGCCAGGCCGATCTCGCGGCGCGGCCGGTGGCGCTGGCGCTCGAAAGGATTCTCGGCAAGCCGGTGATCGTCGATAACCGCGCCGGCGGCGGCGGCGGTTCGGTCGGCAACGCCGCGGCGGCGCGCGCGGAAGCCGACGGCTATACGCTGTTGATGACGCTGTCGTCGCTGGCGGTGCTGCCCGAGGCGGACCGGCTGTTCGATCGCCCCGTTGCCTACGAGGTTTCGCAGTTCGCGCCGGTCGCGCGGGTGCTGGCCGATCCGACGCTGCTGGCGGTGCCGGCGGCGGCGCCGTGGAAGACGCTGCAGGATTTTGTCGATGACGCCAAAAAACGCCCCGGCGAAATTCCCTACGGCTCGTCGGGCCCCTATGGCACGCTGCATGTGGCGATGGAGATGTTCGCAGGCTCCGCCGGCATCAAGCTCCTGCACGTGCCGTTTCGCGGCGCAGGTCCGGCGCTGACCGGACTTCTGACCGGCACGGTGCAGGCGCTGGCGTCGGCGCCGGGCACGCTGAAACAGCAGGTCGATGACGGCAGGATGCGCGTGCTGGCCAACTGGGGCGGGGAGCGGATCGCGAGCTTTCCCGACCTGCCGACCTTCAAGGAACTCGGTTACAAGGACGTCGAGTTCTACATCTGGGCCGGGCTGTTCGCGCAGGCCGCGCTGCCGGCGCCGGTCATGACGCGGCTGCGCGACGCGATGGCTTTGGCGGTGAAAGCCCCGGAAGTGACGAAGACGTTCGAGGCCGCCGGCAGTCCGGTCGCCTATATGGATGCGCCCGAATTCGCAAGGTTCGTCGAAGCCGACAGCGCGCGCCTGCTCGCGGCGGTGAAGAAGATCGGCAAGGTGGAGTAACCGCGCGAACTGCGGCACGCATCCCGGACGACGTGATGGCCGGGACGAGCCCGCCATGACGTAGACCGCGCCGTCCTGCCTGGCCTTGTGCCGGGCATCCACATCTTTCTTTCCGATGTGGAGCAAAGACGTGGATGGCCGGGACGAGCCCGGCCATGACGTAGAACGCGCTGCCCGGCCGTGCGCAGCGCATGACATGGACCGCGCCGTCATGCCCGGCCTTGTGCCGGGCATCCACGTCTTTCTTTCTGACGTGGAGCAAAGACGTGGATGGCCGGGACGAGCCCTACTGGATGCACACATCTCGCCGTCATTGCCGGGCTTGACCCGGCAATCCATCCCCTTCGAAACGATCTTCCGAAGATGGATGGATACGCGAGTCAAGCCCGCGTATGACGAGATGTGTGAATCCAGTAGGGACAAGCCCGGCCATGACGTAGACCGCTGCCGGGCCTTGTGCCGCGCATGACGCAGACCGCGCCGTCATGCCCGGCCTTGTGCCGGGCATCCACGTCTTTCTTTCCGATGTGGAGCAAAGACGTGGATGGCCGGGACGAGCCCGGCCATATGCCCGCATCCCGGCCGCGTATGACGGGATGAGGCGATGGGTCAAGCCCGCGAATGGCGCGAGGATGGAGCTTGAGTGGGCGCCGTCTTCCTCAGGCACTCCCGGCACAGGCAATCGCCGCCGTCGACCGGCATCGGCAGCCGTACGGTTTCCTCGGCACACCAGCACGGCCCGGACAGGCTGCAGGTGAATTCCGTTCCGCACCCCGAACAGGCGAGGCGGCGCGAGGCGGAGGGTGAGGCTTCCAGCCGGCTGGTCATGAACGAAATCGCATCCTAACTGGATTTAATTCGGCGTGACGGCAAATGCAGCGCCGGTGGGATAAGGCGTGCTCGGGCCGGAACGCAATGCATGCTTCCGGATTGATTCGACATATCAACCCCTGGAGGAAAACGACATGAAAATTCAAACCATTGCCCTTGCCGCAACGCTTGCGCTTTCGAGCGGTTTCGCATTCGCCCAGGCCGGCACGGGGTCGGGTGCGACGGTTCCCGAGACGTCCGGCACTGCGGTCAACGGCGGCTCCGGCGTTGTCGGCACGACGACGAACGGCACGACCGCCGGGACTGCGGGTACCATGCCGTCCGCGAACGACGCGAGCAATCAGGGTGCCCCCACGGCCGGCTCCACCGGGAAGATGGGCACGGCCGCGTCGCCCGGCGGCACGATGAAGAAATAGCGATACGGAACAAACCGGCGCCACGATTGGGCGTCCTGTCCCTTTTTGAGGGACGGTCCCGCTTTAGACCTGCCCCGGCGTATCCCCCTGCGCCGGGGCGCTGGCATCCCGTTCGCAACGGCGCACGTGACCTACCGCAAAATCTGATCCCCGCGGTGCCCCGCCTTCAGGCTGAAGTCGCGACGCTCTGGTCTCGCAATGCCGCGAGCAGTTCGTCGGGCCGTTCGACCATCAGCATGTGGCCGGCGCCGCGCAGCACCACCGTGCGTGAATTCGGCAGCGCCGCAGCCAGCGCCTTGCCGGCCCTGGCCGGCGTCATCATGTCGCGCTCGCCTAGAATGAGCGTGGCGGGTACGGTGACCTCCGCGGCGGCATGCAGTGCGTTCCGGTAGGCATTGCAGGCGCTGAGATCGCTGAACAGCACGCCCGGCCGGCATTGCTCGAGGACGCGTTGCGCGCCGCTGTGCATCCACAGGCCCGGCGCGAGGCTTCCGCCCAGTTCGGCCTGAAAGCCGAGACCCCAGATCGAGACCATGGCGACCGCCGCCGAATCGTTGGCCTCCGCCGCCTTGAGCAGGTCGGGGCCGACCGTCATGGTCGCCGCGGTGCCGATCAGGCTGAGCGCCGAAACCTTTGCCGGGTGCCGCGCCGCGGTTTCCAGCGCGATCAGCGATCCCATGGAATGGCCGATCAGCCACGCCTTGGCGCAGCCTGCGGCATTGAGCAGCGCCGCGGTCCAGTCGGCCATCTCGGCAATGCTGGCGAGCGCGGCGCCGCAGGAGCGGCCATGGCCGGGCAGGTCCGGCGCCAGCACGCCATGGCCATGATGGGCGAACCAGCGGCTATGCAATGCCCAGGTGGTATGATCGAAGCCGGCGCCGTGCAGCAGCACCACCGCCGGCAGCGATGCGTCGAAGTCGCGGCCGCCGGTGGCGACGAAGGTCTCGATGCCGTTCACGGCCAACTGCATCGCGTCACACCTTCTGCGAAATCCGGAGCGCCTGACCGAGATCATCGATGATGTCGGAGGCGGTTTCGATGCCGACCGAGAGGCGCACCAGCTCTTCGCCGATTCCGGCCGCCTGAAGCTGGGCGGCGTCCATCTGCTGGTGGGTGGTGCTCGCGGGATGAATGATCAGCGTCTTGGCATCGCCGACATTGGCCAGATGGCTGATCATGCGCAGGCTTTCGATGAACTTCCTGCCGGCCTGCCGTCCGCCCTTGATGCCGAAGGAGACGATCGATCCGGCGCCGCGCGGCAGCAATCGTCTGGCCAGCTCATGATCGGGATGATTTTGCAGCGAGGGATGCAGGACCCACGCAACGGCGTTGTTCGCGGTCAGGAATTCGAGCACGGCCTGCGTATTGGCGATGTGGCGCTCGATGCGGATGCCCAGCGTCTCGACGCCCTGCAGCAACTGGAACGCGTTGGTGGGCGACAGACAGGCGCCGAAGTCGCGCAGTCCTTCGGTGCGGGCGCGCATGATGAACGCCGCCTGGCCGAATTGTTCGTCGAACACGATGCCGTGGTATCCGGCATAGGGTTCGGTCAGGACCGGAAACCTGGCCGAGCCGCGCCAGTCGAACCGCCCGCCATCGACCAGCACGCCGCCGATCGCGATGCCGTGGCCGCCGATCCACTTGGTGGCGGAGTGCATCACGATATCG
Source organism: uncultured Bradyrhizobium sp. (assembly GCF_964252615.1). NCBI lineage: Bacteria > Pseudomonadati > Pseudomonadota > Alphaproteobacteria > Hyphomicrobiales > Nitrobacteraceae > Bradyrhizobium > uncultured Bradyrhizobium sp. Next base: position 72,956 of record NZ_CAXUNQ010000007.1, on the reverse strand, counting down.
GCGCCGAGCTCGATCGGACGGCTGAGATAGGGCGTCGCAAAGGTGTTGTCGATCAGCAGCGGGATTTTCGCCGCGTGAGCGATCGCCGCGACGCCGGGGATGTCCAGGACTTCAAGGCCGGGATTGCCGATGGTCTCGCCGATCGCAAGCCGCGTGTTCGGCTTGATCGCGGCACGGAATTCGTCGAGCCCGCGGGGTTTGACAAAACTGGTGGTGATGCCGAAGCGGGGAAGGGTATGCGCGAGCAGGTTGATGGTGCCGCCATAGAGCGAGGAGGATGCGACGATATGGTCGCCGGCATTGAGCAGGGTGGCGATCGCCAGATGAAGCGCCGCCATGCCGCTCGCCGTGCAGATCGCGCCGACGCCGCCTTCCAGCGCCGCCAGCCGCTCCTCGAGCACCGCCGTGGTCGGATTCGAAATGCGGGTATAGATGTGGCCGGCGCGTTCGAGGTTGAACAGCGCGGCGGCGTGTTCGGAATCCTGAAATACATAGGACGTGGTCTGATAGATCGGCACGGCCCGCGCGCCGGTGACGGGATCGGGACGCTGGCCGGCATGCAGGCTCAGGGTTTCGAACGCGGGTGGCTTTGGGGCGGGCATTATGAAATCCGGGCTGTCAAAGGCGCGCGGTCTGATGTGGCACACCTTGCCGCAGCGTGGCAAATCTGCGGAATATTTTCCACAAAACCGTGGCGCCGGCGTGTTTTGCCGGGGTGCCGGTCGCCACGGATCAGCCGCAAAAAAACACGCGTTCTGCCGCAAGAAAAATTGCGCGGACCTCGCTGCCTTCAGTTTGCCGCAAGACTCGCAGGCCGAGTTAATGTTTGGCGCGGCGCGCGTTGGCGGAGCCTTAAGCGTCTGTCATGGTTTTTGTTTTCGCCCGTGAGCGGACGCTGGACGGCGCCGCCTGCCTTCGGTTTGCCGCAAGGCGCCTGAAGTTTGCCGCAAGACTCGGCCTCCGCCCGGCCATGAGCTCTAAGTCCTTCAAACGACATCCAATTCGTCGTTCTACAACTCCGATTTAAGACCGTCATTGCGAGCGGTGTGAAGCATGTTCGTTGCGGCGTGCCGCGTTATTCCGCCGCGCGCAGATGCCGGGCAAGGGCGCGATGGCCACCATCGCGCAGGGACAAATAATAATCGGTATTTGCGGGATCGTCGGTATGACGGACCAGATCGGTCACCGGCGTATAGCTCAGCATGCGGCCGCCGTCGGGCAGCGCCGTGCAACTGAAGCGCATCACCTCGCCACCGGCAAGATTGATGTTGATCGGCGTCGAATCGCCGACCCGCATCAGTTCGGTGCGTTGCGCGATGAAGTCGCTCAATTGCTCCGCGGGCAGTTCATAGGCGCCGGTATCGCGGCCGTGATACATCAGCGCGATGAACGGCGGTCTGGCGTCGGCCTTATCGTCAGGTAACGAAAAATACTCGCGGAACGCCCGGTTGATGAATTCGGCGCGCGTATCCGCACCCAGCAGAACCACGCCGATGTCGATCTGGTCCAGCGCCAGGGCCAGCCGCGCGGCCGTGGCGTGGCGGGCGCGCTCGCGTGCCAGCGCGGCCCGCATCTTCTGCCGCAGCAGGCCGGTGCTCACCGCGGTGCCGGCCGCCGTGGCTGCGAGCATCACGAGGTGCACCAGGTCCGACGCATCGTACCCCGGCGTCGCACGGTGAGTGAGGAAAAACAGCGCCGATGAAGTCACTGCGATTACGGCGCTGATCATGCCGGAGGCGAGGCCGCTGAGCGACGCCGCGAACGCGACGATGCAAACGAACAGCGGCGCGGGATTGGGAAGGGCGACCACCGACCGATCGGCCGCGATGGCGACGAGCGCCGTCGCCGTTGTCAGAGCCGGGCCGCAGATGGCGCGCCAATCGAACCGCATGACCTGTTCTCGTGCCTGTCGAATATGAACCGCAAACAGCCGATGAGTTCGGTTTCCCGCCGGCATTTCTGCAATGATCGTTAAGGCGCGATGGATCGCAGGGGCGCGATTTTCCGATCGTTGTGTTCAAATGATATCGATGGCGCGGGGAAACCCCGGTGCGGGACCACGTGTTAGCGCTCGGAATTTTGAAAGGATTGATATGCCGACCATTTCGCCGCAGCTGTTACCGGTCCTGATGCTGTTCGCCTCCAACGTGTTCATGACCTTTGCGTGGTATGGCCATCTGAAATTCAAGGAAAGCCCGCTGCCGCTGGTGATCATGGTGAGCTGGGGCATCGCATTCTTCGAATACTGGCTGGCGGTGCCGGCCAATCGCTGGGGCAGCGCGGTTTATTCGGCCGCTCAGCTCAAGACCATGCAGGAGGTGATCACGCTGGTGGTGTTCGCCGGTTTCTCGGTGCTGTACCTGAAGGAGCCGCTCGGCTGGAATCACGCTTTGGGTTTTGGACTGATCGCGGCGGGCGCGTTTTTCATTTTCCACAAGTGGTCGTGAGAACCAGATGAACGTCGTCATCGTCAGGTGCTCGCCATCGTCGGCGAGCTTGAAGGATGCGGCTGCAAGCGCAAGCGGCCGTCCTTCGAGACGCCGCGCAAGAGCGCGGCTCCTTCAGGATACGGTCAGCTCTACTTGCCCGCCGGCGATACCCTCAGAATCCGTCCCGCCGAACTGTCCGTCAACAGCCACAGCGCGCCGTCCGGTCCCTGCCGCACGTCGCGAATTCGTTCGTTGAGGTTCTGCAGCAGCCGTTCCTCGGCGGTGATCGTGTTGCCGTCGAGCGAGAGCCGGACCAGCATCTTGCCGGCCAGCGCGCCGGTGAACAGGCTGCCGGTCCATTTGGGAAACAGCTTTGCGCTGTAGAAAGCCATGCCCGACGGCGCGATCGACGGTACCCAGGTTTTGAGCGGCTGCTCCATGCCTGGGCTTGCGCTGCGCTCGTGGATCCTCGCGCCGTTATAGTCGATGCCGTAGCCGATCACCGGCCAGCCGTAGTTCTTGCCGCCGCCGATCATGTTGACCTCGTCGCCGCCGCGCGGACCGTGCTCGATCTCCCAGAGACCGCCGGTTGCCGGGTTGATGGCGAGGCCCTGCGGATTGCGGTGCCCGTAACTCCAGATTTCCGGCTTGGCGTCGTCGCGGCCCGCGAACGGGTTGCCTTTCGGCGCCGATCCATCGGGGGCGATGCGGATTATCTTGCCGAGATGGTTACCGAGATTTTGCGCTTCGTTGCGGTGGGAGAAGTGTTCGCCCAGGGTCACGAACAAGTTGCCGTCATTCCCCTGCACAATGCGGCAGCCGTAATGATTGCCCGAGGACAGCGGCCCCTGCTGCCTGAAGATGAGTTGTAGATCATCGAGCCTGGCGGCCTTTTCGCTGACCAGCGTCGCGCTCGCGACCGCGGTCCGGCCGCCGTCGCCGTCGCGTTCGGCGAAGCAGAAATAGATGGTCTTGTTGTTGGCAAACGATCGGTCGAGCACAACGTCGAGCAGTCCGCCCTGACCCGACGCCCACACCTCCGGCACGCCTTTCACCGGCGGCGAGAGCTGGCCCTGCGGGGTCACAAGGCGCATCCGTCCCGGACGTTCGGTCACCAGCATTCGTCCGTCGGGCAGAAACGCCAGCGCCCACGGATTGACGAGGCCAGCAGCCACGGTCCGAACCTCGAGCGGCCCCGCCGTCGAGGCGAACGAGGGGTTGTCGCCGCGCGTGCCGGTAGCGATCAGGAGCGACGCCGTCAGCACGATCGCCGCCGTCAGCGTCGCGGTCACCCATACAACAGGTTTCTTCATCTGCGAGTTTCCCGCTGCTCATGCAATGCCGGGTCATCGCCATGCGTGGTTGCGGGCAGGCCGGAACGCTGGAAAGCTGGAGACTACGCCGGAAACGGCATCGCCATGCTGACCTTGATCGACAGCACGGTGAGCGCGACGATCAGGCATAGCGAGAACGAGCCGATCGCGAGCGAGGCCGCGACGGCGTTGGTCAACCGGGACGAGGCGACAGGCGCGGCATGGCCGTCGAAGCCTGCCGCGCGGGACGACCGTATCATGGCCGGAAATCCTTGCATCCGCGTGCGAATCACCCGCGGATCCCACTTTTTACAGCAATCGCAGGCAACATTTGGGCGGCAAAGACCCAAACATGGCAAAATAACGGCAGCGATAGCGGTTATGCTCGCTATTTCGCTGCGCTTAGGCGTCGGCGGTGACGTTGGCAGGGTGGTTAAACTCGACATCGGGCCGCCAGTCCATGGCGACGAAGCCCGGGGTCTGCTCGACCCGGCGCAGCCATCCACCGATCGCCGGAAATGCCGCGAGGTCGAAATCGCACTGATCGGCGACATGGGTATATCCGTAGAGCGCGATGTCCGCGACGGTGAGCTGGCCCGCGGCAAAGAACTCATGGGTTTTGAGGTGATTTTCCATCACCTGCAACGCGGCGTAGCCGCGTTCCATCCAATCTTCCAAAGCGTGGGTCTGCAGGTCGCGTCCGCCCCTGACCAGCGACAGCCAGAAATAGGCGGCGCCGATGTTCGGCTCCAGCGCGTGCTGTTCGAAGAACATCCACTGCAGCGCCTCGGCGCGATCCATCCGTGATTCCGGCGCAAGCGAGGTGCCGACCGCGAGATACCAGAGGATGGCGTTCGATTCGGCAAGGTAGCGTCCCTCCGCGACCTCCAGCAGGGGTACCTGTCCGCTCGGGTTTTTCGCGAGAAACTCCGGGGTGCGGCTTTCGCCGCGCAGAATATCGACTTCGATGGCGCGATAGGGCGCATCGAGAAAAGCCAGCGCAAGACGGACCTTGTAGCTGTTGCCGGAGCGCTGCATCGAATAGAGCTTGTACATTCGGATGTCGTTCGTTGAATGCTGACGTGCTGCCGCGCGGCTTGTCCACCGGCAACGCGGCGAAACAATGATACCAAGGCAAATGCGTCGCAAGCCCCAAGATGTTGTAAGTTGAAAGCTTAAAAAGGCCGAAATCCGCTGCCGCACTGTATCCGCGCAGCATATCCTGCCAGCGCCTTCATGGATCGCATCACGCTTGCGCGATCCTGCCGGCGCCGACGGTCAATGGGGCGCGATCGCGGATCGCGCGGCACAGCGTAAAACCATATAGTGCCAGCAGCACGGTCAAGCCGAGCGGCAGGCCGGTCAAGCCGGTCAATCCGCGCGCCAGCAGCGGCATGATCCACGCCGTCGCCAGCACGCTGATTTCGTAATCGCGAAATCCTTGGCTCTGTCCGTGACGCGCGAAGAACGCGATCGACACCGCCAGTACCACGAGGTCATAATCGAGCACATAGGGCGTTGCCAGCAGGCTTCCCGTTGCCAGCGCCGACGCCTTGAGTTCAAACGCAGCCTCGCTCTGCCACAGCCACGCCAGGCTGGCGGCGATCATCAGCGCCAGCGCGATCTGTACTGCGTAGGCGGTTTGTACGCCGGCGCCCCACATCCGGAACGCCGAGAAGATCGACTGGATTTTCTCCCATCCGGTGCCGCCCTGCTCGAGCACGACCGTCTGGGTGAACGTGGTGGAGTCCGCAAACGCATGCCAGATGCCGCCGCCGAGCGCGAAAGTGCTGACAACGAGGAGGGCCGCGACGGTGGCCGCGGCGGCGCCGATGGCGCTCCATCGTCCGCCGGCCAGCAGCGCCAGCGGAATTAGGACACCGAATTGCGGCTTGTAGGCCAACAGCCCGATCAGCACGCCCGCAAGCCGCGGCCGGCGATTGAGCAAATGCAGCGCGCCGCCGAGCAGCGCCGCGGTGAGGAATCCATTCTGGCCGTGGCCGATGTTGACGAACACGGCGGGATAGGCGAGCGCGACGAGCATCGTTTCTGCCCGCGGCGCGATGGCGCGGATGACAGCGAGATAGGCGGCGAGACTCGCGGTCAGCCAGATCAAGAGCCCCCACGCATAGGGAACGGCAGCCACGAGCATGGCGACTGCAAAGAAGAACGGTGGATAATGCCAGCCGTAGAATGGCACGTCGCGGCCGCCGAACACAGCCCTCTCGGCGGCGTGCTGAAGTGCGGGGTCGTAAGCGTCGGCCGGCTTGCCGGCGCGAGCCAGGGTGCCGGCGGCGTAGGGATTGGAAAAATCCGTTCCAAGCGGCTTGCCGTTGCGATCGATCATGCCGTCCGAGACCGCGATCCAGCCGATCACGGCAATCGCGCAGACGCCGAGCAGGATCAGGCTGTAGCCGCGCGCACGCGCCGCCGTCAGCCATTCGCCGGATCGGAGTTTTTGAACCGGCAGCCGCCCCGGCGCTCTTTGCCAGAAATGAGCCATTTTACCGCGGATTTTTAGGAATGTTGCGCGAATCTAGCGTGCGGCCTTTAACGCTTCCTAAAGTTTGAGCGCAGCGGCGTAACCTTCTTGCGATGCCGCGCCGCGCGCTTTAGGGTGCGGCGATCCCATCATGAATAATTGTGGCGTCGCAGGATCACGACGCCTGCAAGGAGATGACGATGCCGTTTTTGTCCGCTGCGCTCGACCGTGTGAAGCCGTCCGCGACGATCGCGGTGACGGATAAAGCACGCGCGCTGAAAGCGGCCGGGCGTAACGTCATCGGCCTGGGCGCCGGGGAGCCCGATTTCGACACGCCCGCCAATATCAAGCTGGCGGCGATCCATGCCATCGAGGCGGGCAAGACGAAGTATACCGACGTCGGCGGCATTCCCGAACTGAAGGAGGCGATATCAGCCAAGTTCCAGCGCGAGAACGGCCTTGCCTACAAGCCGAACCAGATCGTCGTCTCGACCGGCGGCAAGCAAGTGCTCTACAACGCACTGATGGCTACCATTAATCCAGGCGATGAAGTCATCATCCCGGCGCCGTATTGGGTGAGCTATCCGGAAATGGTGGCGCTCGCCGGCGGCGAATCCGTACCAATCGTGTGCACGGCGGAGTTCGGCTTCAAGCTGCAACCGGCAGCACTTGAGGCTGCGATCACCCCGAAGACGAAATGGATCATCCTGAACTCGCCGTCGAACCCGACCGGCGCCGCGTATTCGCGTGCCGAATTGAAGGCGCTGACCGACGTGCTGGTGAAGCATCCGCAGGTCTGGATCATGACCGATGATATGTACGAGCATCTGGTCTATGACGATTTCGCTTTCACCACGCCGGCGCAGATCGAGCCGAAACTGTTCGATCGAACGCTGACCGTAAACGGCGTTTCGAAAGCCTATTCGATGACCGGCTGGCGTATCGGCTATGCCGGCGGTCCCGCCGAATTGATCAAGGCGATGACGACGATCCAGTCGCAGTCGACGTCGAATCCGTCGTCGATTTCGCAATGGGCTGCGGTCGAGGCGTTGAACGGCCCGCAGGATTTCATCGCGCCCAACAACGCGGTGTTCAAGGAACGCCGCGATCTGGTGGTGTCGATGCTCAACCAGGCCAGGGGCATCAACTGCCCGCGGCCCGAAGGCGCGTTCTATGTGTATCCGTCCTGCGCCGGCACCATCGGCAAGACCGCGCCGTCGGGCAAGGTCATCGCCAATGACGAAGATTTCGTCACCGAGCTGTTGGTGAACGAAGGCGTCGCGGTGGTGCAGGGCTCAGCGTTCGGACTTGGGCCGGCGTTCCGGATTTCCTATGCGACCAAAACCTCCGATCTCGAAGATGCCTGCAAGCGCATCCAGAAATTTTGCGGCGATTTGAGATAGGGCGATCGCGCCGTCCTTGTCGTGTCCCGGGCGCGGTGCGGCGTTCCTTCCGCCGCTGCGCTCGGGACCGCCCAAGACGCTGTCGCTTGGCGCGATCCCGGCTCGGCGAAACAACTGCGTGTTGCATCGCGTCCGGGACACGATGGCAATGACGCGTTTGTGACAACGTCCATTGGCTGCGCCTTGTTTTGAACACGGCGCTTCCTTCCTGTCCCTCCACACATTCAATTATTCATGCGGAGACCACATTGATGCGACTTTCGATCCTGTCCGGCTTGGCCGGTACAGCACTGATAGCGTCCCTCACAAGCGCCAGCGCATTGCCGGTTCGCGCCGGCGTTCTGCAATGCCAGGGCGGCCAGAATGTCGGCTTTATCGTCGGCTCGGTGGCCAGTCTCGAATGCGTGTTCCGGAGCGAAGGCCGCAGGCCCGAACCTTACCTCGCGACCATTCATCGCTTCGGCGTCGATCTCGGCGTCACCCAGCTGACCCGGCTGTCGTGGGCGGTAAACGCGCCGACCAACAGGCTCGGACGCGGCAATCTGTCCGGCAATTACGGCGGCGTCGGCGCCAACGCGTCGGTAGGCGTCGGCTTCGGCGGCAACTTTCTGGTCGGCGGTCCGCAAAATTCCTACGCCCTGCAGCCGATCAGCGTGCAAGGCCAGACCGGGCTCAACGTCGCAGCCGGGATTGCCGATCTCGAACTGACACCGGTGGCATTCGGGCGTCGGGGCCATCATGTCCGTCATCGGCATCACCGCCGCCATCGCTGATCGATCTGTTGTGTGAATAAAGAGGCCCGCGCATGCGGGCCTCTTTCGTTTTGGGGACGTTGTGGCATAAGAGCGCGTGGCCACTGTGACGCGCTCGATTCCTGGCCCGCATCACATCAGCCGGAGATTTCCTCATGCGCCGTTTTCCAGTTCTAGCCAGCGCGGCCGCTGCCATGCTGCTGGCATCCTTTGTCCCCGCCAGCGCGCAACAGCCGATGCAGCGCGTGCAGGTCGGCGTGCTGGAATGCCGGGGCGGGTCGAGCATTGGCTTTATCGTCGGCTCGGTCACCAATCTCGGCTGCGTGCTGCGGGTCAACGGCCTGCCTGACGACACCTATGTCGCAACCATCCGCAAGGTCGGCCTCGATATCGGCATTACCCAGGAGTCGGCGCTGGCTTGGGCGGTCTATGCGCCGGTGGTAAGGCTCGGACCCGGCGATCTCTCCGGCAATTATGGCGGCGCGCAAGGCAGCGCTTCGATCGGCGTCGGTCTAGGCGGCAACGTCCTGGTCGGCGGGTCGGCGAATTCGATCGCGCTGCAGCCGCTCAGCGTGCAGGGGCAGGTCGGCCTCAATCTTGCGCTGGGCGTGGAAGCGCTGGAATTGCGGCCGGGAAGGTAACCCACCGTCGAAGCACAGCGACGAAGCAATCCAGTTTTTCCGCGCGGTCTTCTGAACGCTTTGCGGAGCCTGTCCTCGGGCGCGTATTCGCGTGACCCGTTGGCTCGCGATGACGCGAAGTAGCCTTTGCACCGCAGCGTCATTTTTCCGGCTTGCCAAATTTCGACGGCGGGAGGAGCATTCCTTCCAGCCGACCCAATCATGGGCCGAGCTCCAGATCAGGAGGCGGCGATGGGACAAGACGCCAGAAGTCCCTGCGGTCCCCGGTGCATCGCACTGGTGGGCCCTTTCCAAAGCGGTAAAACCACACTTCTTGAAGCAATATTGGCGCGCACCGGCGCCATTCCCAAGGCCGGCAGCGTGGAAGCCGGAACTTCCGTCGGCGACGCCAGCGCGGAGGCCCGGCGTCACAAGATGGGCGTCGGCCTGACCGCCGCCACCACGAATTTCATGGGCGACAGCTACACCTTCATCGACTGTCCGGGATCGGTGGAATTCGCGCACGATATGCGCGCCGCGATCCCTGCGGTCGACCTCGCGGTCGTGGTCTGCGAGGCCGACGAGCGCAAATTGCCGCAGCTTCAGATCATCCTGCGTGAGCTGGAAGACTTAGGGATTCCGCGCCTATTGTTCCTCAATAAGATCGACCGGGCCAACAAGCGTATCCGAGAAACGCTGGCCACCTTGCAGCCGGCGTCGCGGATTCCGCTGGTGTTGCGGCAGATTCCGATCTGGAACGGCGATCTGATCGCCGGCTTCGTCGATCTCGCGCTGGAACGCGCCTTTGTCTATCGCGAGCACAAGACTTCCGAGGTCATCGCGCTGGAGGGCGGCGATCTCGACCGCGAGAAGGAGGCGCGGTTCTCGATGCTGGAGAAACTGGCCGATCACGACGACGCGCTGATGGAGCAACTGCTCGAGGATATCCAGCCGCCGCGCGATGCGGTGTTCGACGATCTCGCCCGCGAATTGCGCGAAGGCTTGATCTGTCCGGTGCTGCTCGGCTCCGCGGCGCGCGAGAACGGCGTGCTGCGGCTGATGAAAGCGCTTCGCCATGAAGCGCCGGATGTCACCGAAACCGCGAACCGGCTCGGCGCCCGCGCCGCCGGAAAGGACGCGCTCGCCTACGTATTCAAGACCGTGCATCTGCAGCATGGCGGCAAGCTGTCGCTGGCGCGGGTGCTGAGCGGCCGTCTCGACGACGGCGCGACCGTACAGTCATCCAGCGGCAGCGGCGGACGGATATCGGGCATCCTTGCGGTAAACGGCGCCCATGATACCAAACGAGCGGCTGCGGAGGCCGGCGAGATGGTGGCGCTCGGCAAGCTCGATCTCATCAAGACCGGCGATACGCTGTCTGCGGCCAGGACTGCGCCATCGGCGCTGGTGGAGATCGCGGCGAGCCCGCCGGTATTGGCAATGGCGCTCGCGGCCTTGGATCGCAAGGACGACGTCAAGCTCGGTCAGGCGCTGGCGCGGCTGAACGAGGAGGATCCATCGTTCACTGTCGTCCACAATCCGCAAACCCACGATACCGTGCTGTGGGGACAGGGTGAGATGCATCTGCGCGTTGCGCTGGAGCGGCTGAAAGATCGCTTCGGCGTCAACGTCAAATCACAAGCGCCGGGTATCGGGTACCAGGAGACAATCCGGAAATCGATCACCCAGCGTGGGCGGCACAAGAAGCAATCCGGCGGACACGGCCAGTTCGGTGACGTGGTGCTGGAAATCAGGCCGAACCCGCGCGGCGGCGGTTTCGAGTTTCAGGAAAAGGTGGTCGGCGGCGCGGTACCGCGCAACTACATCGGCGCGGTTGAAGAAGGCGTTGCCGACGGGCTGGTGCGCGGGCCGCTCGGCTTTCCGGTCATCGACGTCCATGTGACGCTGACCGACGGCTCCTATCACAGCGTGGATTCGTCGGATCAAGCGTTCCGTACCGCGGCGCGCATCGGCATGAGCGAAGGACTGCCGCAATGCCAGCCGGTGCTGCTGGAGCCGATCCACGTGGTGGAGATCGTCTGCCCCACCGACGCCACCGCGAAGATCAACGCAATCCTGTCCGGGCGGCGCGGCCAGATTCTCGGCTTCGATACCCGCGAGGGCTGGCAAGGGTGGGATCGCGTGCGCGCGATGATGCCGGAGGCCGAGATCGGCGACTTGATCGTCGAACTGCGCTCGGCCACCGCGGGCGCTGGCAGTTTCACGCGCCAGTTCGACCGCATGGCCGAAGTAACGGGACGGGCCGCCGACCAGATCATCGCCGCGCATAGGGATGCGGCATGATCGACTGCCCTTGCAAGGATCGTCAACAAGGATCGTCAACGATGGCAGTGAGTCTGACTGCGTTCTGGCTTGCTTCGCGTTGCTGGCAATGACGCACCGGCCGGTGCGCTGAGCGCATTGGCAGGCTATGCCGATGGCATCGGCTTCATTTACCTTGGCGGTCTGGTCGTCTCCTTCATGAGTGGCAACTCGACGCAAATGGGCGTCAGCCTTGCCGAAGGGAACTGGCACGATGCAGCACAGGCGCTGGGTCTGACCGCCCTGTTCGTGACGATCTGGCTCGCGGCCGGCGCGGCACCCGTGTCGGGCGCGCTGTTGACATGGTCGGGCAGACCATAAATTGATCGCCGTCATGACAAAGGAAATGCCGACCCCGTCCCCCGCAGCAAGACCCCGGGCCGCATGTCTGATCGGATGGCCGGCGGCGCATTCGCGCTCGCCGCTGATCCATCATAGCTGGCTGCGCACGCTCGGCATCGAGGGCGGCTACACCATTGAATCGGTTCCGCCGGAGGACGTCGCCGAGTTTATCACGCATCTTTCGCATCACGGCTTTGTCGGCGCCAATGTCACCATTCCGCACAAGGAGCGCGCGCTGCTGCTGTCCATGCCGGACGAGCGCGCCAAGGCGGTCGGCGCCGCCAACACCCTGTGGTACCAGGACGACACGCTGTGCTCGACCAACACCGACATCGAAGGTTTTATCAACAACCTCGACGTCTGCGCGCCGGGCTGGGACGCCGCCACCGACGCGCTGGTGCTCGGCGCCGGCGGATCGTCGCGCGCGGTTATCTTCGGGCTGATCGAGCGCGGCATCGCGCGCGTGCATCTTGCCAACCGCACCACGGGGCGCGCGCAGGCGCTGGCAGATCAGTTCGGGCCACAAATCATCCCCGTCCCGCGGGAAGCCATCGGCGATGTGCTGCCGTGCGCAGGACTATTGGTGAACACCACGTCGCTTGGCATGAAGGGGCAGCCGGCACTGGAGATCGAACTCGGGCGGTTGCCCCCGCATGCCGTGGTAGCCGATCTGGTTTACGTGCCGCTGCAGACGCCGCTGCTGGCGGCGGCTCGGGCGCGCGGCCTGAAAACCGCAGATGGGCTCGGCATGCTGCTGCACCAGGCGGTGCGGGGGTTTGAGCTCTGGTTCGGTCAGCGTCCCGGGGTGACGCCGGAATTGCGTGAACTGGTGGAAGCCGACCTCACAAAAGGTTGAGTCGGAAATATCGGCGGTTCTCCGGGGTCTTTCATCAGCAGCCATTCACCGGAGACAGCCCATGCCGCTTCGACCCCACCTAGGTCCATTTATTGCTGCGGCGATGGTCGCGACCTCGTCTATGTCAGCGCTCGCGCAGCAGACTTCGCCGTCGCGGGTTCGCGGCGCCATCGAGAGCGTGGATGCCGAGACGCTGACGGTAAAATCGCGCAGCGGCGAGGACGTCAAGCTGACGATGACCGGCGACATCCGCGTGCTGGGCATCGTCAAGATCGCATTGTCCGACATCAAGGTCGGCTCCTTCATTGGCTCAACCACCGTGCCGGGGCAGGACGGCGGTGACGATGCGGTGGAGGTGCATGTGTTTCCGGAGGACATGCGCGGCACCGGCGAAGGATCGCGGCCCTACGATCTCAAGCCCAACAGCACCATGACCAACGCCACGGTGGCCCAAACGGTGGCCGGCAATGACGGCCATACCCTGACCATCAAATACAAGGACGGCGAGAAGAAAGTCATGGTTGGTCCGGACACGCCCGTCGTGACCTATGTCCCCGCCGGCAAATCCGACCTCAAGCCCGGCGCCAAAGTGATCGCGTTCATGAAAAAGCTGCCCGATGGTTCGTTCGAGACCAACCGCGTCAGCGTCGGCCGCGACGGCCTGACGCCGCCGATGTAGCGTAGAACGTGGAGCAGATTAGCGAAAGCGTAATCCGCCATTTCTGTCCTGTACGGGCCGGCAGGTTACGCTTTCCAATCGCCGTACGAATCTAAAGGAATAGCCGCACGCTTGAGGTGTTCTACATGATTGAGTCCTGAACCGAGCTCGGGAGGAAATCGCCATGCCACACATTGCTTCGCTGATGCCGCGCGTGCTTGCAACGTCGCTGGCGCTGATATGCTTCACGTCTATCGTATCGGCGCAGCCGGCGCCGACGGTCCGCATCCGCGGCACCATTGAAGCCGTCGACGGCCCGGTGCTGACCATCAAGTCGCGCGAAGGCACCGACATGAAGGTACGCATGACCGATAATGTGGCGGTGTTCGGCGTTGCCAAGACCGAACTGTCGGAGATCAAGCCGGGCTCCTATATCGGCGTATCCGCGATGCCGGAGCCGGACGGCACTCAGAAGGCGCTCGCCGTCCACATCTTTCCCGAAACCCAGCGCGGCGCCGCCGAAGGCTTTCGCCCCTGGGACCTCAGGCCCAACAGCACCATGACCAACGCCACCGTCGCCGAGACGGTCAAGGGCACGGACGGCCAGAACATTCTGGTGAAATACAAGGATGGCGAGAAGAAAGTCGTGGTACCGCCGGATACGCCGGTCGTCACCTTTGTTGCCGGCGACAAGTCCGAGCTGAAACCGGGTTCCAAGATCATCATTTTCGGCGCTACCAAAAAAGATGATGGCATGCTGGAGGCCAACCGCGTCAATGTCGGCCGCGACGGGATCATGCCGCCGATGTGAGGAGGGCCACGGCGCGCCTGATTTTATCTTTCAAGATGCCGCAAGCGCGGCTCCTTGGAGTCTGACCGAAAAAGCATCCAATGAAATCAAGCGTCGCCTTTGGTTCGTCGTGCCCGCTTTATGCCGGGCATCCACGTTTTAAAGGCGCTGAAGCAAGAAAGACGTAGATGGCCGGTACAAGCCCGGCCGTAACGAAAGTGAGTCATTTCAATCCGACGGCGAGAGCAGGGAAATATTGGCTGCTTTTGCGGTCAGGCTCTCAGGATGACGTTGCGTGGGAGGCGAGGCCCTAAACGCCAGCACGCGTTCGTCGATCTCGGCGATGGTGTTGACGCCGCAGAGGCCCATGGTGACGCTGAGTTCGTCGCGGATGATGTCGATCGCCTTGCCGACGCCCGCTTCGCCGCCGGCGCCGAGTCCATGGGTGAAGGCGCGGCCAATCATGCAGGATTTGGCACCGAGCGCCAGCGCGCGCATCACATCCTGGCCGGAGCGGATACCGCCGTCGAACATGATCTCCGTTTGCGAACCGACCGCGTCGACGATCTCGGGCAGCATCTCGATCGACGACGGTGCGCCGTCGAGCTGCCGGCCGCCATGGTTGGAGACCACCAGCGCCTGTGCACCGGATTTCGCCGCTTCATTGGCGTCCTCGACGTCGAGAATCCCCTTCAGCACCAGTTTGCCGGGCCAGATGCTGCGGATCCACTCGACATCCTTCCAGTTCAGCGACGTATCGAACTGCGAACTGATCCAGATCGACAGCGCCGTGATGTCGTCGGTGCCCTTCAGATGCCCCATCAGATTGCCGAAGGTGCGGCGCTTGCCGCGCAGTACGCCGGAGATCCAGCCCGGCTTGGTGGCAAAATCAAAGAGTTTTGACGGTGACCATTCCGGCGGCACCGTCATGCCGTTCTTGATGTCCTGATGCCGCTGCCCGATCACCTGCAGATCGACCGTCAGTACCAGCGCGCTGCATTTCGCCGCAATGGCGCGCTCGATCAGCGCCTTGATGAAGCCGCGGTCCTTCATCACGTAGAGCTGAAACCAGAACGGCTTGTCGACGCTGGATGCCACGTCCTCGATGGAACAGATCGACATCGTGCTCAGCGTGAACGGGATGCCGGCCGCCTGCGCCGCGCGGCAGGCGTGAATCTCGCCGTCGCTGTGCTGCATGCCGAGCAGCCCGACCGGCGCCAGGATCAGCGGCAGCGTGGCCGGGTCCCCGAGAATCGTGGTGGAGAGATCGCGTTTCGACACGTCGACCAGGATGCGCTGGCGGAACCTGATCGCTTCGAGATCGGCGCGGTTGGCGCGCAGCGTCTGCTCGGTGTAGGAGCCGCGGTCAGCGTAGTCGAAGAAGGCCTTCGGTACCTTGCGCATGTGGAGCTGGCGCAAATCCTCGATGCAGGTGATGTGCTTCATGAGCGTTTCCGGCCTTCTTGTAATTCCAGCTTTCACTGTCATCTAGCATGGTTGAGCCGTCCGCCAAATCGCTATGCGCTACCTTTGCGGGAGATTACCATGAGCCGCTCATCCGCCGCCTCAAAGGCCGACGGGGATGCCGAAAAGCGCAAGCTGGACCAGGCTCGGAAGAGGGCCATGAAGAAACCTCCCCGGGGGCCTGATCCGGTCAATGTGAGCCAGCCGGCGCCGTCAAAAGAGGACCATCACGTCAAGCGCCGGGGTTAGCTGAACCTTGGAGGGCAAAAACGGCACCGTTGGGAAGCCGAACGGGGTTCCCGAAACGCCGCTTGTCGGCGTGATAATCTGGTTAGTTAATATTTTCAATAGGCTAACGGCCGCACCCAAGCCGGACCACTGGTAATGATTCATCATATTTTTTGAAGCCATTTTAGGGCCAATGGCTTTATAACCGCGTCACATTAGGTTGGGCTGGGCGTTCAGAGCTTCTTGCCGTGACGGTGGAAGAGGCTTGGACGATAATGGGGGATCGATGAGCCGGAAATATTTCGGGACGGACGGGATTCGAGGCCGCGCCAATGGCCTGATCACCCCGGAACTGGCGATGAAAGTGGGGCAGGCGGCTGGCCTCGTATTCCAGCGCGGCGACCATCGCCACCGCGTCGTCATCGGCAAGGATACGCGGCTGTCCGGTTACATGATCGAATACGCCATGGTGGCCGGTTTCACCTCGGTCGGCATGGACGTGCTGTTGCTCGGTCCGATGCCGACACCGGCCGTGGCGATGCTCACGAAATCGATGCGCGCCGATCTCGGCGTCATGATTTCCGCCTCCCATAATCTGTTCGAGGACAACGGTATCAAGCTGTTCGGACCGCTCGGCTTCAAACTGTCCGACGACGTCGAAAAGCAGATCGAGCAGTTGCTGGACGAGAACCTTGACAGGAAACTCGCCCAAAGCGCCAGCCTCGGGCGCGCGCGCCGCATCGACGGCGTGCACGACCGCTACATCGAATTCGCCAAGCGCACGCTGCCGCGCGATCTCAGCCTTGATGGCTTGCGGGTGGTGGTGGATTGCGCCCACGGCGCCGCCTACAAGGTGGTCCCGGAAGCGCTGTGGGAACTCGGCGCCGACGTCATCGCCATCGGCGTTGAGCCCGATGGATTCAACATCAACAAGGACTGCGGCTCCACGGCGCCGGAAGCGCTGAGCCGCAAGGTGCGCGAAATGCGGGCCGACATCGGTATCGCGCTCGACGGCGATGCCGACCGCGTCATCCTTGTCGATGAGCGCGGTCACGTGGTCGACGGCGATCAACTGCTGGCGGTGATCGCGCAAAGCTGGCAGGAAGACAGCCGGCTTTCCAAACCCGGCGTGGTCTCGACCGTGATGTCGAATCTTGGCCTCGAGCGTTTCCTCAATGATCTGGGCCTCGACCTGGTACGTACGCCGGTCGGCGACCGCTATGTGCTCGAGCAGATGCTGAGCCGCGGCTATAACCTCGGCGGCGAACCGTCCGGCCATATCATCCTGTCGGATTACGCGACCACCGGCGACGGCTTTGTTTCGGCGCTGCAGGTGCTGGCCGTGGTGCAAAAACTCCGCCGTCCGGTGTCGGAGGTCTGTCGTCGCTTCGAGCCGTTGCCGCAGATTCTGAAAAACGTGCGCTATCGCAGTGGCAAGCCGCTCGACGACGCCGACGTCAAATCAGCCATCAGCGACGGCGAAAGACGCCTCAACGGCCACGGCCGGCTGCTGGTCCGCTCCTCCGGCACCGAACCCGTGATCCGTGTGATGGGCGAGGGCGACGATCGCATCCTGGTCGAGGAAGTCGTGGATCACATTGTTTCCGCGCTAGGCCACGCTGCGGCGGCGTGAGCACGTCCCGCGTCATTGTCCGGCGTGACCCTGCTGGATCACACATCTCATCATATGCAGGCTTGACCCCCGTATCCATCCATCTTCACAAGAGTCTTTGCGAAGGGGTCGATTCCCGGTCAAGCCGGCAATGACGGCGGAGTTGTGTGCATCCGATAAGACCTGACCGGGTGCCTCGGTGATCTCAGGCGTCGGCGTTGACCGGATCCGCGCCTTTTGCAGAGACGACATCTTGGTGCATCCCTGCCATTATCGAATCGTGCTGGTGGGCGTGGCGCCGACGACATAGAACAGCGCATTACGATCGCAGTCAGCTAGGCCGTCCCTTGAACAAGTCCGTCATCATCGAAGACGAAACGCTGGTCGCGCCGGTCGTCGTTGAAGACGCCGTTCCCGCCGCCGCAACGGTCGCCGGGCCGGCCTATGTCGTGCTGGCGGGAATCAGCTTTTCGCACTTCCTCAACGACACCATGCAGTCACTGATCGCCTCGGTGTATCCGATTCTGAAGGATGCTTATGCGCTCGACTACACCCAGATCGGCCTGATCACGCTGGCGTTCCAGTTCACCGCCTCGCTGCTGCAGCCGGTGATCGGGCACGTCACCGACAAGAAAGCGCAGCCGTTCTCGCTCGCGCTCGGCATGGGCTTTACGTTTTTCGGGCTCCTGCTGCTCAGCGTCGCAACGCGGTACCCGGTCATCCTTGTGGCGGCCGCGCTGGTCGGGCTCGGCTCCGCGGTGTTTCATCCGGAATCGGCGCGGATCGCGCGGCTGGCCTCCGGCGGACGCTACGGCTTTGCGCAGTCCGTATTCCAGCTCGGCGGCAGTTTCGGCACCTCGATGGGCCCGGTGCTGGCGGCCCTGATCGTGGTGCCGTTCGGCCAGCCCAGCATCGCGTGGTTTTCGTCGATCGCCTTCCTCGCCATCGTCGTGCTGTGGCGGATCGGCGTCTGGTACAAGCCCCAGATTGCCTCAAAGAAATTCCCGGCGCCAAAGGCACATCCGGACGCGCCGGGATCGGACCGCGTGAAAATCGCACTTGCCGTGCTGGTCGCGCTGTTGTTCTCCAAGCAGCTCTACACGTCGAGCCTGTCGAGCTATTACATCTTCTATCTGATCGACAAATTCCACGTATCGACCCAGACCGCGCAGTTATATCTGTTCATCTTTCTCGCCGCGAACGCAGTCGGCGCCTTCTTCGGCGGTCCGCTCGGCGACCGCTTCGGCCGTAAATATATTATCTGGCTTTCGATCCTCGGCGCACTGCCGTTCACGCTGGCGCTTCCCTATGCCGGACTTTACGCAAGCGCGGTGTTGACGATTTTCATCGGCCTGATCATTTCGTCAGCAACCACTTCGATCATCGTATTTGCGCAAGAACTGATGCCGCACCGCTTCGGCATGATCTCCGGGGTGTTCTTCGGCGTGGCGTTCGGGATCGGCGGCCTCGGTGCTGCCATGCTCGGCCGCGTCGCCGATCACATGGGCATCGCTTTCGTCTACCAGATTTGCGCGTTCTTGCCGGCCATCGGCCTGCTCGCCGTATTCCTGCCGAAGATGCCGAAGGCCGCGCGCTAGAGATCGCGTGATGTCGTCATGAGGCAACGACCAGGCCGGCCGTGCAGCCCTTATCAATATATTGTTAGCGAGTGTGGCGACGCCGGTTTGGCTTGAAAGCCTGCCTGAAAAAAATCTTCGCAGATTATCAACCTTAAAAATTAGGGTTAAGTGGCGCTTAAGAAATTGATGGCATCGTCCGCTTGTGAGTTTTTGATGTGAGGCCTCGTCTGCCTCACCGGACAAGAGGACGAAGCCAATGCGTAGCGTTAAAATTCTGATCGCCGCCGGTGCGGCATCCCTGCTGTCATCCGGCGCCTTTGCCGCCGATATGGCCATTGCGGCGCCGCCGCCGGCATACTACCCGCCTCCGGTCGAGGATTTCGGCGGCTGGTATTTGCGCGGCGACATCGGCATGACCAATACCCGCGGCAAATTCTTCGCGCCCGCCTATAATGACGCGACGACGCTGTCGGTCAGCCAGCTCGGTCACGAGTTTACCGGCGGCACATCGTACGCGCTCGGTGTCGGCTATCAGTTCAATAGCTGGTTCCGCGCCGACATCACCGGCGAATACCGCTCCAAGGTGCACTTCAGCGGCACCGACTTCGCGAGCATCGCCGGCCTCGGGCCGATCGCCGACACCTACAGCGCCGGCTATACGAGCTGGGTCGGAATGGCCAACGTCTATGTCGATCTCGGCACCTGGTGGTGCATTACCCCGTTTATCGGGGCCGGCGTCGGCGGTGCCTTCAACCAGATCAGCGGGCTAACCGACTTCGGCGCGATCCCGAGTCCCGGCGTAGGCTCCGTCAACGCGGCGGCGTACTTCGCAAATTCCACCGAAACCAAGGCCAATTTCGCCTGGGCGGCCCATGCGGGTCTTGCCTACAAGGTCAGCCCGAACTTCACCATCGAACTGGCCTACCGCTATCTCGACTTGGGTACCGCGATCACCGGCGGTGGATCGACCTTCGACGGCACGCGATCGAGCCGCGCCTTCGAATTCCACGACCTGACCTCGCACGACCTCAAGCTCGGCGTGCGCTGGACCTGCTGCGACGTGCCGACGCCGGCACCGGCTCCGCTGATCCGCAAAGGCTGATCGCACGCGCTTCTCTCAACCGGTCTTGACGGCGCGGGATTTTCCCGCGCCGTTTTGTTTTGTGCGAGCTGTGCGAAGCGAAAAGATCGTTCCGTCATAGCTCCGCGACAACGATTGGTTAAGGTTAACGAGCGATGATCAACCCAAGTCAAAGTGGTATGGAGCGTTGCGATGCGTCGGTTGTTGTTGGCGGCGGTGATCCTCGGAATGGCGGCAACTGCGCAGGCCGCCGACATGCCGGATTTCTTGCGTGGTAGCCTCATTCCTTCCGTCCCGGCCGCACGCACGAACTGGCAGGGCTATTACATCGGCGGTCAGGCCAGCTACGGCGCCGCCGACATGGATTTTACGAATTCAGGTCAGGATCTGCTGAAGCAGCTGCTCAACAACGTCGACGTGGAGCAGCAGTTCAATATCTCGAGCTGGCCGCTGCAACACAAGAACTCGACGCAAAACAGCGGATTTGGCGGCTTCTTCGGCTATAACGGGCAGTGGACCGACGTCGTCGCCGGCGTCGAACTCAACTATGTGCACGGTAAATTCGCCGGCAGTTCCAGCGGCAGGCAGGGGCGAACCTTCTTCTTTCCCAGCGACTATCAGACCCAGGCGACCATATCGTCGAGTTCGGCAATGACGATCACCGATTTCGGCTCGCTGCGTGTACGCGGCGGATACGCGTTCGGTTGCTTCCTGCCCTATTTGTTCGGCGGCGTCGCCCTTGGCCAGGCCAACATCAATCGTAGCGCGAATTATACGTTGTTCTACCGTTATGTCGGCACGCAAATTCCTCCATTGCCTACGCTCGGGCCCTACAGCGACAGCCTGGCCGACACTGCAAATGCGCATTTCATCTACGGCTATTCCGGCGGACTCGGCATCGACATGATGCTGTTTGCCAACCTCTTCGTGCGCGCCGAATGGGAATACATGCGCTTCACCGCCCCGGTTGACACCACCATCAACACCGTACGCGCCGGCATCGGCTACAAGTTCTAAACGCTCCTGTTGACAGACGAAATCCAGGCTGGACGTCGGAACGACCTCTGCCGTCGTCGAGCAACTGCTGAAATGGGCTGTTGCCGAAGCTTGGGGAAAAGGCCGCACGGGGCCTAATTGATCCCGCACAGCACTCGCATCAATGCCCCGGCGCTTCTACGGCGGCTGCGATTTGCGCCAGCCATGTGTCGGGATGACGATAAGGTTTTTACCGCACCTTCTGAACAATTCATTCAGCATGATCGGCGACGTTTTATTGATCTCTGCCAAATATCGTTCGGCGTTGGAGATCTGTCATGAATCCGTTTGACCGCGTGCTGGCTGGAAGCTTCGCAGTGTTCATGGCATGCGGACTGGTCCGCGCCTTTCGCAGCGGAATTATCGGGCACGAAGATGGCCCGCTTGATCTCAACGAGCACCCGTTAGCCTTTTCGATGCTGGTGGCGGTTAACCTCTGCTGCGTGGCCATGCTGGCCTGGCTGGCCGCAGGCCAGGAGGTGACAACGTTGTGGCGGCTGGCCGCGCCGACTGTTGGGCTTAAACCATAGCGGTTTTACCCGAGCGCAGCATTCCCATCTTGACGCTTCGTCACAATTGCCATATCTCCGACGGCGGGACACCTCCCCCCAACGGGAGGCTTGCTATCTGGAAGGATAGATCATGACTGCTGCGAAGCCCGCCTTGCGGCCCAACGTGCCGCATTTTTCCTCCGGCCCCTGTGCCAAGCGCCCCGGCTGGACCCCCGACAATCTCAAGCACGCAGCGCTCGGCCGTTCGCATCGCGCGAAAATCGGCAAGGCGAGGCTCAAGCTCGCGATCGAATTGACGCGCGAAGTGCTCGAAGTGCCCGCCGATTACAAAATCGGCATCGTTCCGGCGTCCGATACCGGCGCGGTCGAGATGGCGCTGTGGTCTCTGCTCGGTGCGCGACCGGTCACGACGATTGCGTGGGAGTCATTCGGCGAAGGCTGGGTCAGCGACATCGTCAAGGAATTGAAGCTCAAGGATGTCACCAAACTGCACGCGCCCTATGGCGAGATTCCCGATCTGGGCGGGGTGGATCCGAAGTCCGACATCGTCTTCACCTGGAACGGCACCACCTCCGGCGTGCGCGTGCCCGATGCGGACTGGATCGCGACCGACCGCGAAGGCCTGGCGATTTGCGATGCGACGTCTGCCGCATTCGCGCAAGAACTCGACTGGGCCAAGCTCGATGCGGTGACGTTCTCCTGGCAGAAGGCGCTGGGTGGCGAGGCCGGCCACGGCATGCTGGTGCTGTCGCCGCGCGCGGTGGCGCGTCTTGAAGGCTATACGCCGCCATGGCCGCTGCCGAAGATCTTTCGCATGACCAAGGGCGGCAAGCTTAACGAAGGCATTTTTGAGGGCGAAACCATCAACACGCCGTCGATGCTGTGCGTCGAGGATTATCTCGATGCGCTGAACTGGGCGAAGTCGGCCGGCGGGTTGAAGGGGCTGATCGCGCGCGCCGACGCCAACACCAAGGTGCTGGCGGACTGGAAGGTGAAGACGCCGTGGATTGATTTTCTGGCGAAGGATCCGGCGATCCGTTCCAACACCTCGGTGTGCATGAAGGTGGTCGATCCCGCCATCACGTCGCTGAGCAATGACGCGCAGTCGGATTTTGCCAAGAAGCTGGTCGCAATGGTGGAGAAGGAAGGCGCAGGTTACGATTTCGCGCACTATCGCGACGCGCCCGCCGGCCTTCGTATCTGGTGCGGCGCCACCGTCGAGGCAAAAGACGTAGCAATGCTGACGCAGTGGATCGACTGGGCGTTCGCCGAAATGAAATCGACGCTGGCAAAGGCCGCGTGAACCCGTCATTCCGGGGACGCACGAAGCGCGGCTCCGGAACCCAATTCAAAGCACTGCAACCTCGTCTGGATTCCCGGTGGCAAGCTCAGCGCAGAATTGATCAATTTTGTCGCAGAGCTCGCGCTGCGGAATGACGAAGATGGAAAGCCCCGATGTCCAAACCCAAAGTTCTCATTTCCGATGCGCTGTCTCCCGCCGCGGTGCAGATCTTCAAGGACCGCGGCATCGAGGTCGATTTCCAGCCCAATCTCGGCAAGGACAAGGACAAACTTGCCGAGATCATCGGCAGTTATGACGGCCTTGCGATCCGCTCGGCGACCAAGGCAACCGCGAAAATCCTGGAGCGGGCGACGCGGCTGAAAGTGATCGGCCGCGCCGGCATCGG
The DNA here is from genome assembly GCF_964252615.1 of uncultured Bradyrhizobium sp. Lineage (NCBI taxonomy): Bacteria > Pseudomonadati > Pseudomonadota > Alphaproteobacteria > Hyphomicrobiales > Nitrobacteraceae > Bradyrhizobium > uncultured Bradyrhizobium sp. The sequence continues at coordinate 49,789 of NZ_CAXUNQ010000007.1, read as the reverse complement.
TGTCGACAACGTGGAGATTCCGGCGGCGACGGCGAAGGGCATCATCGTGATGAATACGCCGTTCGGCAATTCGATCACCACCGCCGAGCATGCCATCACCCTTATGCTGGCGCTGGCGCGCGAGATCCCGCAAGCCGACGCCTCCACGCAAGCCGGCAAGTGGGAAAAGAACCGCTTCATGGGCGTCGAGATCACCGCCAAGACGCTGGGGGTGATCGGTTGCGGCAACATCGGCGCCATCGTGGCGGATCGCGCGCTCGGACTGCGCATGAAAGTGGTGGCTTACGATCCGTTCCTGTCGCCGGAGCGCGCCAGGGACATCGGCGTCGAGAAGGTCGAGCTCGACGATCTGTTCAAGCGCGCTGATTTTATCACTTTGCATACCCCGCTCACCGAAAAAACCAAGAACATCATCGACGCGGCGGCGCTTTCCAGGATGAAGCAGGGCGTGCGCATCATCAATTGCGCGCGGGGCGGTCTCGTCGACGAGCAGGCGCTGCTCGATGCGCTGAATTCCAAGCAGGTCGCGGGTGCGGCGCTCGACGTGTTCGTGGAGGAGCCCGCGATCACCAACGTGCTGTTCGGTCATCCCAATGTGATCTGCACGCCGCATCTGGGCGCCGCCACCACTGAGGCGCAAGAGAACGTGGCGCTTCAGGTCGCCGAACAAATGTCGGATTATCTGCTGACCGGCGCGATCTCCAACGCGGTGAACTTCCCCTCGATCACCGCCGAGGAGGCGCCGAAGCTGAAACCGTTCATCGATCTTGCCGAAAAGCTCGGCTCGTTTGCGGGTCAGCTTACCGAAACCGGTATCACCAAGGTCACGATCACCTATGAAGGCTACGTCGCGGAAATGAAGATCAAGGCGCTGACTTCGGCGGCGTTGACCGGGTTGCTGCGGCCGATGCTGGGCGACGTCAATGTGGTTTCGGCGCCGGTCGTCGCCAAGGAACGCGGCATGGTGGTCGACGAAGTCGTGCGCGCGGCGCAAAGCGATTACGAGAACCTGATCACGGTCACCGTCGCCGCCGAACGGCAGGAGCGCTCGGTATCCGGCACGGTCTATGCCGACGGCCAGCCGCGTCTCGTTGACATCAAAGGCATCCGTGTCGACGCCGAGTTCGGCAAGTCGATGATCTACATTACCAACGAGGACAAGCCCGGCTTCATCGGAAAGTTTGCGAGTCTGCTCGGGGACGCCAGGATCAACATCGCGACCTTTCATCTCGGCCGCAACGAGCAGGGCGGCGACGCCATCGCGCTGGTCGAAATCGACGGCGAGGTGCCGGCGGACGTGCTGGTCCAGGTGCAGTCGCTGCCGCAGGTACGGCATGCCAAGGCGCTGCGATTCTGAGTTGCTGCGACGCCGAACTGACCATCGCCGTCCGCAGGCGCGCCTGCCATTCCAGGACTGCCGATTAGGCGAACAACCGTTCGCGCGGACGACTCGTGGAAGGGTGATTGCCTCCTGCGACGACTTGCTCTCTGATGCCGGTATGAGCATGCCGAGGCCATACAATCGGCCTGCGACAGGGAGCAACCGTCCATGCCTTATCAGCACATCCTCGTCGATGAACCGAAGCCGCGGGTTCAGCGCATCACACTGAACCGGCCGGACAAGCGCAACGCGCTGAACAACCTGCTGCGCAGGGAAATCTTCGACGCACTGCAGTCAGCCGATCGTGACCCGAACGTTTCGATCTCGATCTTGCGAGGCGCTGGTTCGTGTTTTTCGGCGGGCTACGACCTGGCAACGGACAATTCGGTCGATCAGCCCTATCATTCGTCGGCGGGGCCAGGACAATGGGCGCGGCATGTGATCGAGGGGTGGTTCGGAATCTGGGACCTGGCCAAGCCGGTAATCGCGCAAGTGCACGGCTATTGTCTTGCCGGCGGCACTGAACTGGCTACCGCCTGCGATGTGGTCTACGTCGCCGACGACGCCGAGATCGGGTATCCCCCGGTGCGGCTGATGAGCCCGCCGGACATGCAATACCATCCGTGGCTGGTCGGCATGCGCCGCGCCATGGAATTGATGCTGACCGGCGACGCGATGTCCGGACGGGAAGCGGCGCAGTGGGGGTTTGCGACCAGATCGTTTTCATTGACCGAATTAGACCAACGCACGCTCGATTTCGCCGAACGCGTGGCGAAGGTGCCGGTCGAGCTGCAGCAGCTCAACAAGCGCTCGGTCCATCGCGCGATGGAGATCATGGGCGCGCGCGCCGCGATGCGCGCCGGCACCGAAATCCAGGCGCTGGCCTTCACTACCGAAGCGAGCCGCGCCTACATGTCCACTTTTCGCCGCGACGGCGGCAGCGTTAAAGCGCAGCTTGACCAGCGCGACACGGCATTCGGCGATTACCGGACCAAGAAGGAGTGAGCATATCCTTCCCGGCAACTCCGCCGTCCTCCTGAGAGTCCGACCGAAAAAGCCTCCAATGAAATCGGGCGTCGCCGTTGGTTCGTCATGCCCGGCCTTGTGCCGGGCATCCACGTCTTAAGGGCGCTGAAGCAAGAAAGACGTGGATGGCCGGGACGAAGCCCGGCCATGACGAAAATGACCCATTTTCATTCCGACGGCGAGAGCAGGGAAATATTGACCGCTTTTCGGTCAGCCTCTGAGGCGCCCGGCGATCGCGTCGCTTCGCTCGCTATGACGTAAACATTCACAGCCTCTCAGGAGGACGGCCGTGAGGGCGGACTCACTGCTTCTCGATGCCGGCGTCGGCGATCAGCTTCTCCCAGACCACGAGCTGCTCTTGAAGGAATCGCTCGAATTCCTCCGGAGGACCCGAAAATGCTTCCATGCCGCGCTCGCCAAGCTCTTTCTTGATCTCGGGCCGGTCGATGATCTTGCGGATTTCGGTATTGAGGCGCAGCACGATGTCCTTCGGCAGATTGGCGGGACCGAGATAACCCTGCCACGACGTAATATCGAAGCCTTTGACTCCTGCCTCGTCCATCGAGGGCAACGCGGGCAGCAACGCCGAGCGATTCTTGGTGGTCACCGCAAGCGCCTTCAGCGACTTGCCATTGACATGAGGCAGACCGGTCAGCACGTCCACGAACATCATGCTGACGCGTCCCGCAATGACGTCGGTCAGGGCCGGAGGCGAGCTCTTATAGGGAACATGAAGCAGGTCCAGCCCGGCGAGACGCGCGAAGGTGGCGCCCGACACGATCGCCGACGATGAGCCGCTGGCGTAAGAGTATTTGCCGGGCTCCTTCTTTGCCAGCTCGATCAGGTCCTGCACCGAGTTGGCGGGAATCTCCGGATTGATCACCAGCATGAAGGGTAGGTCGCCAGTACGCGCGATCGGCGTGAAATCCTTCATTGGATCGTAGCTCAGAGTCTTGAGCAGATACGGATTGGCGGAATGCGTGGTGTTGGTAGTGACGAACAGCGTGTACCCGTCGGGCGCGGCACGCGCGACATAGCTCGCCGCGATCGAGCCGTTGGCGCCTGCCTTGTTGTCAATCACCATGCCGATGCCGAGCGCGGTCCCGAGTTCCTTGGAGATGATCCGCGTCGTGGTGTCGGTGCCGCTGCCGGCGGCGAACGGGAGCACCAGCGTGATGGTGCGCGTGGGGTAGGCGGGTGTTTGGGCAAGGGCGCTGGATGTAAGGCTGGCAAATGCGAGCGCGGCGACGCGCGAGAACAGCGAAGTCATTCTGTTTCCTTTTCCCCGTAACATTATTTGATCAGCAGGCTAGCCCGCCAAAGCGCAAAGCGGAAGCCGCCGCCGTGCATTTATGCCGACGACGACTGTCGTGACGCAATCACGACGCCGGCAAGCACCAGCAAATATCCCACGAGATGGAACAGCCGCGGCTGCTCGCCGAGGAACAGAATCGCCATCGCCGAGCCGAACACCGGCACCAGATGGAAAAATGGCGCGGCGCGGTTTGGCCCGATCAGCGCAATACCGCGGTTGAAAAACAGATAGGCCAGCGCGGAAGGGAAGATTACCACATAGATCAGCGTCAGCACGGTGGTAGCGTCCGGCTTTAACGTGTATCCGGTCGACATTTCCCACAGCATGCCCGGCAACATCAGCAGGGCGCCGCATCCCATGGTCACGCCGATGAGCGACAACTGGTGCGTTACCGGCCGGCGGGGCATTAGCGCCGAATATATTCCGAACACGCAGAGCGCGCCTGCAAACATCACGTCACCCATGTTGAAACCGATACCGGCAGCCGCCGCCAAGTCGCCGCCAAGAACGATGGTAAGCACGCCGGACATCGAGATCGTGATGCCGAGGAGCTGCGCCCAGGTCAGCCGCACGCCGAACAGCAATAGCGACCATAGTGCGACGAACAGCGGTCCGGAAGACTGGATCAGGAGCGCGTTCAGCGCCTGCGTATACTGCAGTGCCCAGTAGGACAGCGTGTTGTTGATGGCAAATCCGCTCGCCGACAGCACCACGATGAGCGCAGGCCGCGCGCGCAGCGCCGGCCAGTCGCGCCGCAAATGCGGCCAGGCGAACGGCAGCAGGATCGCGAGCGCGCCGATCCACCGGATACAGGACAGCGTGATCGGCGGCACGTGGCCTGCGACGTAGCGTCCGAGCACGATATTTCCTGCCCAGAACAACGATGTCAGGCTTAGCAGCAGATAGGGCTGGTTGTTGAGCCAGCGGATCGGAGCGGCGGGCGTGGGCGTGCTGGCAGTCATCAGGCGAAGCCAGTGTTGCCCGAACGCTTCCGGCGCCGCAACCGTCAGCGCCGGGACGGTCCCATGCCGGAAACGGTCTTGCTGCCGATATCGGCTGCCCTCGCAAACGCCGGCATCCGTACCGACGGATCCTGGCGGCGGGACGGCATCGACGCTTCCGGCCTTTCACAGCCGGTGCAAGCTGGGACCTGCCGCCTTGGTGTGAGCAGGGCTACCCGGCCTTGCGCGCGCGCGGCTTTGCCTTGATTTCCTTCGGCGCGCTCTTCTCGTCGGCTTTGGCGGCGCGCTTGCCGGAAATCGGGAGCAGCATTTCGCGCTGGCCGACCGCCTTGCGGGGCTTCTTGGCCTTGGCGGTTTTGGTTGCCGCCGCGGGCTTTGCGGCTGCGTCAGGATTGGCGGCGGCGGGTTTGCCGGAAATGCTGCGCTTCAGCGCGTCCATCAGGTTGATGACGTTGTCATTCGATTGCGGCTTCGATGCCGCTGCGATGCGTTCGCCGTTGCGCTTCTTGTTGATCAGTTCGGTCAGCGCCGCCTCGTAATGGTCCTCGAATTTTGCGGGCTCGAAATGGCCCGACTTCTGCTGCACGATGTGCTTGGCGAGGTCGAGCATGTCCTTGGTGATCTTGACGTCCTGGATATCGTCGAAATAGTCGGCCGAATTTCGCACCTCGTATGGATAGCGCAGCAGCATGCCCACCAGGCCGTTGTCGCGCGACTCCAGCGCGATGACATGCTCGCGGTTGGTCAGCACCACCCGGGCCAGCGCGACCTTGTCGAGCGAGCGGATGGTTTCGCGGATCACGGCATAGGCATCATGGCCGACCTTGCCGTCGGGCACGATATAATACGGCCGCACCAGATACAGATCGTCGATTTCCGATCGCGGCACGAACTGGTCGATCTCGATGGTGCGGGTGGATTCCAGCGCGATGTTGTCGAGCTCGTCCTTGGAGATTTCGATATAGGTGTCGGTGTCGACCTTGTAGCCTTTCATGATGTCGTCGGAGGCGACTTCATCGCCGGTGTCGGCATCGACCTTGAGGTATTTGATGCGGTGGCCGGTGTTCCGGTTGATCTGATTGAAACTGATTTTTTCGGAATCGGAGGTCGCCGGAAACAACGCAACCGGGCAGGTGACGAGAGAAAGGCGCAAAAAGCCTTTCCAGTTGGCGCGCGGGGCCATGGCTTACTCCAGACACAACAGAACCGGCGGATACTATCATCGCGGGATCACTGGACAAAGATCGTTACGGTTAATTTGTTCCGGAATGGTGAATGATCCTACTGCGGTTGTGTCGATTGCCGGCGGTCGCGCACAACAGCAGGGCGAACGAAAAGGAAACGAGCGCGGCCGTGAAGCGCTGGACATCGCCGTGACGAATGCGCAGGAGTACGGGCCTGCAAGATAATTGCGTCACGCTTCCTGCACGTCAAAAGCGCTTTCCATGGCCATTGCCATTTTTGCATGCAAAACATCCGGTTCTGATTATACTCCGCGAATTAGTTGACGAATCTCCGGCGGCGCTATCATGACCGGAAGTTTGCACGGCGCGCCCGTCGCGATTTTTCTGCACATTCCTCCAGCAACGAGGTGGTGTCATGGGTTGGCTGAGTGATATCGGAAACGCCGTGTCGTCGGCCGCCGGCGCGGTCGGCGATGCCGTCGAAGGCGTCGTCGATGTCGTGACCAACACGGTCCAGGACGGTGTCGATACCGTCGTCGGCGGTATCCAAGACGGCCTGGGCTGGGCCAACTCGTGGCTGTGCCGCAACGCTGGCGGCGTGGGCTGCCGCATCGGCAACATCGTGCTCGGCGGACTTGCGGGGGTGGTCAAGGGCCTGCAGGACGTCATCGATAAGGTCTTCGACATCGTCCACAATGTCGGCGGCGCGCTCGGTGCGTTGCTGCATGGCGATCTTGCGGGATTTATCGGCAAGCTCGGCGCAATCCTTCTCGATGTGGTCGAACTGGTCCTGAATGTCGTCCGCTTCCTGACGCTCGGCACGCTTATCGGCGGCATCCGCGATGCCTGGCAGGCCGAGGACCTGCGCGAATTCGTTGACAAGCTTATCAATCAGCATTTCGGGTTCAATCCGTCGCAACTGGCACGAATCCGCGACCGTCTCGGGCTCGACCGCACCTCCTGGGGTTACCCGATGAACGCCGAGCATCGGGTGTTTCGCCTCGATTCCGGCAACGCGCCGCTCTGGCAGTGGCACCAGAACGGCATCATCGATCTCTATGCGATGGCCGGCCTTACCAGTTTCGATTCCTTCGACGTCGGCCGCCGGCGTACCCTGGTGCGATCGGCCAACGCCGACGGCACGATCGAGAGCAGTTTTCCGATCAACCGCTGGACGCTGGCGCATTACATCGACAGCGACGGCAAGGACGGACGCATCATCGTCTATGCGCTGACGGCGAACGCGGTAAAGGATTTCGTGCAGGTCTCGATCGACAAGTTCAAAAAGCTCGGGATCAACCTCAAATGGAACACGGGCGGGCGCTTCGAATATTTTCCCTCCATTCCTTTCCATGACATCGAAACCTTGAATGAATTGACCTTCGATCGCTCCAAGCTTGGACCCTATCTCGTCAGCGAAGGATTGCGCGATCCGCAGAGCGACCAGTGCAACCTGCTGGCACTTGCGGCCTTCGATCTCGTTACCGGTCTGGGTCAGACCTCGGGGCGGAACATCAGCGAAGGCAGCGCTGCCACGCCATGCACCAATACGCCGGAGCGCGACGACGGCTGCTGCATGTCAATCAATCGGCGCACCGGAGCCGGTGTCATCTATCACGATCAATGGCCGACCCAGATCTTCCGCTATGTTCTCGCGCATGAAGGCGGTCACTATGCCGGTCTGTGTCACTTCGGTCACGACGGGTTTCAGAACATCATGTTCACGCCGGAGAAAACCGCCAACCTGTCGTACTGGGACTGGGGCATGTTCCGCTACTATCTCGACAACGAGCCTGCTTTTACACTGGCCGACGCCAAGAACGTCTGGCGCTTCCTGGTGGCCGAAATGGCGCCGTGCCTGGACGATCCGGCAGCAAGCGAACCCGTCATCCTGTAGGAAGCAGCACCGGCTTCCGCGAGGCGACGTACACGCCGGTCAGCACCAGCGCGTAACCGAACAGATGAAACCAGTGCGGCTGCTCGCCGAGGAAGAAAATCGCCATCGCCGAACCGAACACGGGCACCATATGAAAAAAGGGTGCGGCACGGTTGGCGCCGATCAACTGCACGCCGCGATTGAAGCACAGATAGGCCAGCGTCGAGGGAAACACCGCGACATAGAACAGCGACAGCAGATTGGCGGCGTCGAGTTGCATTACAGGACGCGACAGCAGCTCCCAAATGAACAGCGGGACCAGGCATGCAGCGCCCACGCCGAACGTAAAGCCGACGAATGACAGGCTATGGATATCGGGACGTTTCGGCGTCAGCACCGAATACAGCCCGAAAATCGCCATCGCCACGGTGAAGATGACGTCGCCTTGGTTGAATTCGATGTTTTTCAGCGTGGTGAGATCGCCGTGCAGCAGGATCACCAGCACGCCGCACAGCGACAGCGCGATGCCGCAGGCCTGTGCCGGCGTCAGCCGGACGCCGAGCAGGGCCAGCGACCAGATCGCGACGAGCAGCGGCGCCGCGGACTGCAGTAACAGGGTGTTGAGCGCCTGGGTGTGTTCGAGCGCCCAATATTGCAACGTATTGAAGGCGGCAATGCCGGTCACCGAGAGCAGCACCATCAGGCCGATCCGTTCCCGGATCGCGTTCCAGTCGCGCGCCAGATGTCGCCACGCAAAAGGAAGGACGATCAGGAACGCGCCGGTCCAGCGCAGGAACGACAGCGTCACCGGCGCAATATGCCCCGCCGCGAAGCGGCCGACGATGGCGTTGCCGGCCCAGAACAGCGCGGTCAGGCTGAGCAGCAGATAGGGCTGGTTGGCGAGCCAGCGGGTGGATGCAGCGCCGGCACGATCGGAAGCACTCATTCTTGGCCCGGGTTAAAATGCCGGCGCGTCCGCCCGATGCGTACCACCGGGCCGGAATGATGCCGCCCGACGCGCTCCACAGACACGGATTTTCACCCGACATCAATGGCGCTGATGCATTGCGACCATGCGCGCGGCCGCACGCGGTTCAGGCCGCGAAGAAGCCGATACGGCGCCGTTCCCGCTGTGGCACTGAGGGCAGTAGTTCTTTCGTGCCCGAACCGATAAAACAGAGCCGATGCATGATTTTGTCCAGGCCGCGCGTATGGCACTTACGCTCATCGCCAGTCTCGATCCGGAGACCGTCGGGATCGTCGCGCTGTCGTTGAGTGTCAGCCTGTCGGCCAGCCTGATCGCCATGATGATCGGCGCGCCGCTGGGCGGCGCGCTCGCGGTCGGACGATTTCGCGGACGGCAAACCCTCATCGTGCTGGCCAATGCGCTGCTCGGGTTGCCGCCGGTGGTGGTCGGGCTGGCGATCTATCTGTTGCTATCACGGTCGGGGCCGCTCGGCTTTGCCGGGATGCTGTTCACGCCGGCTGCGATGGTCATGGCGCAGGTGGTTCTGACCACACCGATCGTGATCGCGCTGGTGCATCGTCCCGCCGCGCTGCTGTGGTCGGAATATGGCGACCTGATGCGCGCCGACGGCCTGTCGAAGGCACGAAGCGTCCAGTTGTTGTTCATGATCGGCAGGGGCTCGCTGCTGACGGCCTTTCTGGCGGCGTTCGGCCGCGCCATCGCCGAGGTCGGCGCCATCATCGTGGTCGGCGGCAATATCCGCGGCTTCACGCGCACCATGACCACGGCCATCGCGCTGGAAACCGGCAAGGGCGAACTTGCGCTGGCGCTCAGTCTCGGGCTGGTACTGGTGTTGATCAGCGTGCTGGTCAGCACCGCGGCGTTCCTGCTCAACGCCTGGGCGGACAATCGATAAGCCTACATCGCCTTCGGGTCGGCGTCCGGGAAGAACAGTTGCTCGCCGCCGACCTTGTAATCGGCGATGGTCTTCTGCCCGCCGGATGAGACGAGCCAGTCGATGAAGGCTTGGCCTTCTCCAGTTTTGACGCTCGGATGTTTGGCGGGGTTGACCAGCATCACGCCGTACTGGTTGAACAATTTCTTGTCGCCTTCCACCAGGATTTTAAGGTCACCGCGGTTCTTGAACGAAAGCCAGGTGCCGCGATCGGCCAGCAGATAAGCATTTTCCGAGGCCGCCATGTTGAGCGCGGCGCCCATGCCCTGGCCAATCTCGCGATACCAGGCGCCCTTGGCTTCCTCGAGGTCGACCCCGGCGTCTTTCCAATAGCGCAGCTCCGCGGCGTGGGTCCCGGAACGGTCGCCGCGCGAGATGAACGCGGTCTTGGCCGTGGCGATAGCGCGGAATGCCGCCATGACATCCTTGTTGCCGGCAATATGCGCTGGATCGGCATTCGGGCCGACGATGATGAAGTCATTGTACATCACGTCATAGCGGCGCACGCCGAAGCCTTCCGCCATGTACTTCTCTTCTGCCGCCCTGTCGTGGACGAACACCACGTCGGCATCGCCGCGCCGGCCCATGTCGAGCGCCTGTCCGGTGCCGACCGCCACCACCTTCACCGCGATGCCGGTTGCCTCGGTAAAGCGCGGCAGCAGGAAGCCGAACAGCCCGGACTGCTCGGTCGAAGTGGTCGAGGCGACAACGATCGAGGGCTGCTGCGCCAGCGCGGGCCCGGCGAGGAGCGACGTGAGGAGCGCAACAAGCGGAAGGAGGCGGTGATGCATGGTGCTTGCGTCTATGAGCAATCGTTAAGAACGAATATCATACAGGTCACCATGCGCAAGGCGGCGCGTTGTCGCTTGCGGTCAGCTTCCGATCTGCCGCGGGCAACCGAAGAGCCCGCGCGGCATTGTCTCGTCGCAGAAGGCACAGGCTGACACGGGGACGGTTGGGCTTCGATACGTCCAGCGACGCCCGGCATCGCGCGGCGATGCGTTCTGGAATAGGCTGCACGCCAACTCTACCCGGGAGGATACCATGTTGAGAGCCATCGCCGCTGCCGCGCTCGCGCTTGCCCTGTCGGCCGGTGCCGCGGCCGCGCAATCCGCGACGAGTCTCACGGACGGAATCGTCGGCACCTGGAATTTCGTGGTCGCCGAGGTCACGGCGCCTGACGGCAAGAAGTCGTTCCCGTTCGGCGAGACCCCCAAGGGCATTTTGATCTTCACAGCCGACGGCCGCTTCGCCCAGATCCATGTCGCCGGCAACCTGCCCAGGATCGCATCCAACAACCGCCTTACCGGCACGCCCGAGGAATACGCCGAAATCATGCGGCGCAGCCTGTCGGTGTTCGGCACTTACACGATTGACGAGGCCAACAGGACGGTGACCTACAACGTCGTCTCGGCGTCATTCCCTAATTGGGAAGGGGAGGTGCAGACCCGCAGCATCGACAAGCTCACAGCCGATGAGTTCGTCAACACCAACGCGGGCCTGGCCGGAGGGCGAGGCAGTGCGAGCAATTTTTACAGGCGGGTGAAATAGGAAAGGGGCGGGCAGGGCTGGCCGAAAGCGTGGCCGGCGCGGCAAAACGCTTGGTGGAACGACGCCGCTCTGTTGTCCTTCACTGAAGCGTCTGGCTTTGGACCAGCGTTTGATGATCCCGAAATTTGACAACGCTGGTTGCGACGGCCGCTAAGGATCGAGGTGACCATCATGCAGAGGACACTTTCTGGCCGAGCATTTTTGATTTACGCGTTGGAACAGTCTCCAGTCCGGCGTTACTGCGTTGATGCCGGACGGGATAACGCCTTAGCTCGCAGGGCGAGATAAGGAAGCGCTTCGATGTGCCAGCGGATTTATGTCCCGGGCTGATCCGTTAGTGGTTTCAACCCCAAATTCCCGTAGATATCAACGACTTGATGAACGTCCGGAAATGCCCCGCACCCCCTTCCTGCTTGCTTCACCCGCCCGCATCCTTTATCCGGTTGAGTTGCTTCGCATCGGAGCGGCCCCCGGCCGTATTTTCGCCGGGCGTCTAGTCACTTGCAGGGATATCTACCGTAATGGCCAATGTTGTCGTCGTCGGCGCCCAGTGGGGCGACGAGGGAAAGGGCAAGATCGTCGACTGGTTGTCGGAGCAGGCCGACATCGTCGTGCGCTTTCAAGGCGGCCACAATGCCGGCCATACGCTGGTGATCAACGGCGAAACCTACAAACTGGCGCTGTTGCCCTCGGGCGTGCTGCGGCCCTCGAAGCTCGCCGTGATCGGCAACGGTGTAGTGTTCGATCCGCAAGCCTTTCTCGACGAAGTGGCGAAACTGCAGAAGCAGGGCGTCACCATCAGCCCGGACAATTTGCGCGTCGCCGAAAACGTCACGCTGATCCTTCCCTTGCATCGCGAACTCGATGCCTTGCGTGAATCCTCCAATGCGGTGAGCGCGATCGGCACCACCCAGCGCGGTATCGGACCGGCCTATGAGGATAAGGTCGGCCGCCGCGCCATCCGGCTGATGGACCTGGCCGATCCGGCAACGCTGCCTTACAAGATCGACCGGTTGCTGGCGCATCACAACGCTCTGCGTCGCGGCCATAATCTGAGCGAGATCGACGGCGCGGAAATCCTGCAAGCGCTCGTGGCGCTGGGGCCGAAGCTTCTGCCTTACGCCGAGACGGTATGGCGCCTGCTCGACCAGAAACGGCGCGAAGGCAAGCGCATCCTGTTCGAGGGCGCGCAAGGCGCGCTGCTCGACGTCGATCACGGCACCTATCCCTACGTCACCTCCTCCAACACCGTGGCGGCGCAGGCCGCGACCGGCACCGGCATGGGCCCGGGCGCGGTTGGCTATGTGCTGGGCATCTGTAAAGCCTACACGACGCGGGTCGGCCAGGGGCCGTTCCCGACCGAACTGCATGACGAGATCGGCGAGGAGATCGGCCGTCGCGGCAAGGAGTTCGGCGTCAACACCGGGCGCAAGCGGCGGTGCGGATGGTTCGATGCGGTGCTGGTACGTCAGACCGTGCGGACCTGCGGCATCAACGGCCTTGCGCTGACAAAACTCGACATTCTCGACGGGTTCGACTCCATCAAGGTCTGCATCGGCTACCGGCTGGACGGCGGCGAGATCGACCATTTGCCAGCCGGCGAGGGCGCTCAGTCCCGGGTCGAGCCGATTTACGAGACCATCGAGGGCTGGCAGGAGCCGACCGCGAATGCCCGTTCCTGGGTAGATTTGCCGGCGCAGGCCATCAAATATGTCCGGCGGGTCGAAGAATTGGTCGGCTGCCCAATTGCATTGCTTTCCACCAGCCCGGAACGCGAGGATACTATTCTGGTTCAAAACCCGTTCGAGGCTTAACGCGATGTTACCGGAAAGCCCGCACTGTTGAGTGATTATGGCTGATTACTATCCGCTGATTGCCCGCGCCATTGCCGGACTGGACCCTAGTGCCCCCGGCGAGGCCCGCCGCGCGCTCTATGAGCGGGCGCGTTCGGCGCTGATCGCGCAATTGCGCAGCGTGCAGCCGCCGCTCAGCGAATCCGAAATTACCCGGGAGCGGCTGTCGCTGGAAGAGGCGGTGCGCAAGGTGGAGTCGGAAGCCGCCCAACGCGCGCGTGAAGCCTCACGCTCCGGCCCCCGCGCCGGCGATGCGTTCCGTGCCGGCACGCCCCGTGCCAAGCCCGGCGAGCCGCCGGCCCGCGCGCGACAGCCGGCCGCGCCACAGCAGCGCAGCCCGCGGCCGGAGCCGCCCGCGCCCAAGTCCGATTTGAATCCGCAGCCGTTGCCGCCGGCCGCGCCGCCCCGGCAGTCGCAGCCCCCGGTTGGCATGCAAGATCCGGCGTTGCCGCCGACCCGCGAACGCTCCGGCGCGCCGCGCCGCCCCGACAATGCGCCGCCGCCGGCTGCGCCGCTGCCGGACCAAGCCCAGTCGCCGGGCGTACGGGGCTTTCGTGATATCGCTGCCGACGCCGACGATCTCGGCCGCGCCGCGGCCCAGGCCAACCGTTCGGCGCGAAAGACCTATGCCAATGTGCCGTCGCCCTCGCCGGAATTCGACCGGCTTGAGCCTAGCATGGAAAACCGCGGCGCTGATCCGGACGTTCCGTACTCCTACGACGAATCCGCCGAGGAAGCCGCGCGCTGGACACCGCCGCCGGATCAGCCTGGCCCGCGCCCGCGCCCGAAGCCGGAGAAGGGCAGAAAGGTCCCGCGTGGCCCCCTCGGCGGCGGCAGCTTTCCGTTCAAGAGCGCGATCGCCATTGGCATCGTGCTGATCCTTGCGGGGGCGGCGATCCTGTGGGGCCCTGCGCTGGTCTCGTTGGTGCGCACCATGCTGAAGCCTTCCGCCGTGGTGGAAGTGCCGAAGGACACCGCGACGCCTGCGCCGCGTCCGAAGATCGCCGACCGCGTCGGCCAGCCGTCGTCGGAGACGGTGGCGCCGGTGGCGCAGCGCGTGGTGCTGTATGACGAGGATCCCGCCGATCCGAAGGGCAAGCAATATGTCGGCACGGTGGTGTGGCGTACCGAGCAGATCAAGGGCACCGGCACTGCCGCCGGCGATCTCGCGGTGCGTGCCGATATCGACATTCCCGAACGCAAATTCAAGATGACCATGTCGTTCCGCCGCAACACCGACAGTTCGCTGCCCGCCAGCCACACCGCGGAACTGACCTTCATCCTGCCGCAGAATTTCGATGGCGGCGGCGTCGGCAACGTCCCCGGCATTTTGATGAAATCCAACGAGCAGGCGCGCGGCACGCCGCTCGCAGGGCTGGCGGTCAAGGTCACGGACGGCTTCTTCCTCGTCGGCCTGTCAAATGTCGAGGCCGACCGCGCCCGCAACCTGCAGCTTTTGAAAGAACGTTCGTGGTTCGACATTCCGCTGGTCTATGCCAACCAGCGCCGTGCCATCATCGCCATCGAAAAGGGCGCCCCCGGCGAACGTGCCTTCCAGGACGCGTTCGCGGCGTGGGGGGAGTAGACTTCGTCGCTTCGGCTGCGACGATGCTGCCGCGCAACCGGCAGGCAAGCCTGGATGCCGAGGCTTGCATGCTCGCGATGTCGGCACCATCTCACTGCGCATGACAATCAAACCACAAACGCGCCGCGCCGCGCCGATCATCGACCAGGAAGGGCGGGAGCTTCCGGAAGCGATCGGACGCCCGCTTGGCCAAGGTTCGTTCGATTTCCGCGCGTTCGACTTCGGAACTTCATCCGCGCCTCTCACGCGCGAGCAGCGGCTGGCGCGGCTTGATGCGCTGGCGAAACTGCTCGACGTCGCCTTCATCATTCCCGGCACCAATGTGCGCTACGGCATCGACGGGCTGATCGGACTGATTCCGGTGGTCGGCGATATCATCACGACGGCGATCTCGCTATGGCTGGTACGCGAGGCGCGCGCGCTCGGCGCACCCTGGCACGTAACCATGCGGATGCTTGGCAATGTAGCGATGGACGGCGTAGTCGGCATTGTGCCGCTGGTGGGGGACGCCTTCGATGTGATGTTCCGCGCCAACGTCCGCAACGTCAAACTGTTGCGGCGCTGGATGGACAAGCAGCCCAGACTGTAAAGGCAATAATCCGGAGCGGGACGCGGTCAGGCGGCAGCATCCGCACTGGCATCGCCGACAACGGCTTCGGCGGACGGCTCAGGAGCCCGGCGCGCCAGCGGAAATTCCGCGCTGTCATACAGGGTGCGAATGCCGTTCTGATCGAAGCGGGCTTCCTCGACCTGCAAATAGGCGCCGTTCAGCGAATCCGCCGGCAGTTCCTCAATCGCGAAACGCACCGCTTCCGCCGCGGTGTCGAAACGGCGATACGCGAAACCCGCACGTTTCTTCTTGCGGATTGCGGCAGGAAACAATTCGGCGCTGGTCTTGTAGCTGAATGCAGCCATGATGGATGACCTTCTTCTTCAAAGGAACGCATGGAAAAGACAGCCTCACCGGAGCCGATCGAGTAGGCCGCCGGCTGCTGGACGTCATTTCAAGGACAGACCCTAATATAGGCTCGTTTGCCGAAAATGCGACTCTTGGCAGCGCAGATGATGAATCCCCGCGCGTAGTCGCGCAGGCTTGAATTAACCCAGCGATTTCAGCGGTATGTATCGGTTCAGAGCTTGCCAAGCAGCAGCAGGACGATCAGAACCAGTAAAATGACGCCGCCGATGCCCATTCCGCCATGGCCCATGCCATAGCCGTAACCGCCGAAACGGCCGCTGAAGCCCCCCAGCAAAAAGATGATCAGGATAATGATGAGGATCAGTCCGAGCGACATGCGAATTTCCTCCAAAGCAGCGGTCGCCGACGACAACCGGAACCAGGAACAAAGCACATCGCGAGATTGAGTTCCATAGGTGGAACCTGCAAAGTAGCCTGTCGGCTACGTCGGTCGGGCATCCCGGAGGACGATGGGCAAAAGTTATTTCGGCTGCAGTTTGATCGCCGCGGAGTTGATGCAGTAACGCAGGCCCGTCGGTCCCGGGCCGTCTTCGAACACATGGCCGAGATGGCCATTGCACCTCGAACACAGCACTTCGGTCCGGATCATGCCGTGGCTGATGTCGCGCTCTTCATCGACATGGCTTTCGGCGGCGGGCGCCGAAAAACTCGGCCAGCCGCATCCGGAATCGAATTTGGCGTCGGATTCGAACAGTGTCTGGCCGCAGCCGGCGCAGGTGTAAGTGCCTTCGCGATGCTCATGCTCGTATTCACCCGAGAATGGCCGCTCGGTCGCCTTCTCCCGCAGCACTGCATACTGCATCGGCGTCAATTCCTTGCGCCACTCGGCTTCGCTCTTTTCGACTTTTGCGGTTTTGGTGTCAGTCATTATCTTTCCCTTCCCGTCATTGCGGGATGCGGCTTTGCGCAGGGCCGCCCCGCTCCGAATGACGGCTAATTTGTCACCCTTGCGCTGCTTACCAGTGTCGGTTTCTCGATATAGTTCTGGGCGAAGATCTTCTTCAGGTTTTCGATCTTCGGAAGGTCATTATAAGCGATATAGGGCTGGTTCGGGTGCAGCGTCAGGTAATCCTGATGATAATCCTCGGCCGTATAAAACGTTTCCAGCGGGCCGATCTTCGTAACGATCGGCTTTCTGTAAACCTTCGCGGCGTTGAGTTGCGCGACGTAGGCGTCAGCTACCTTTTTCTGCTCGTCATTGCTGGTGAAGATCGCCGAGCGATATTGCGTGCCGGAGTCCGGACCCTGACGGTTCAACTGGGTCGGATCGTGCGCCACCGAAAAGAAAATCTGCAGGATTTTGCCATAGCTGATCTTTTTCGGGTCGTACTTGATCTCGACGGCTTCGGCATGGCCGGTGGTGCCGGTGCTCACAACCGTATAGTTCGCGGTCGCCTTGCTGCCGCCGACATAACCGGACACCGCATTGACCACGCCTGCGGTGTGCTGGAATACGCCCTGCACGCCCCAGAAGCAGCCGCCAGCGATAACCGCGGTCTGGATGCCGTCGGACGCCTGAACATCCATCGCAGGAGCGGGAATGATCACGGCGTCTTCGGCAGCGCCGGAAGGGACGGCTGCGAATACGGTGATTGCCAGCGCACCAAGGGCGGCGCAAAGCGAAAGACGGCTGGATGGGTGACGGCGCATGGGAATATCCTCGTAGTGATGGCGGCCGGATCGAAGAGCAGTTTAAGGCGCGGAGCGCGGTCCGCAATCGTCACGGCTCTCTCTGGTGCAAACGAGATACGGGGCAACTTGCTCATTGTTACGGGTCTACGCACACGAGTTCGTGAATAAAACCATTATTTCCATCAAGTTAGGCGCCTGGGAACAGGCGCAACCACGCTGCGTCGAAACCGCGTCCGCGGCGATTGCTCGATTTTTCCAAGGGTTTGACGTGATAGCGCAGGCCGACAGTCGCAAGGCAATGCCTCCCGTCGAATTGTCGCGCCACCGCGCTGGCGGATTTGAGCGTTCCGACGACGAGCTTGACAATCCAAATCCGAAGTAAGCGTCGCCCCTGCTTGCGCGCGGACGAGCTTGGGATTTACACGACGATGCTCAACCGCTTCGCCGCCCGGGTGATGCCGGTATAGAGCCACCTTGCGCGGCTGTCCTGAAATGCAAAGCTTTCGTCGAACAGCACCACATCGTCCCATTGCGAGCCCTGGCTTTTGTGCACGGTGAGCACATAGCCATAGTCGAACTCGTCATAGGGTTTTCGTTGCTCCCAGGCAATTTGTTCAATGCCGCCCTCAAAGCAATCGGTTCGCACCGACACCCGGGTCACCTTGATGCCGAAATCCTCATCCGGTGACAGCCGCATGCTGAGAATCCGCGATTTCGATCTTGAGGCGGTGCGCGATTTCACCCGCCACAGCCCGCCGTTGAACAAGCCCTTTTTGCGGTTGTTGCGCAGGCAGACCAGCTTGTCGCCCGCCACCGGCAGCGGATCCTGGATGTTCTGCTTTTGCCGTACCCGCATGTTGTAGGCGCGGCGGGTGTTATTGCGTCCGACCAGCACCTGATCGGCCGACATCACGCGGTGCGGATCGAGTTCGGCGCGCGCCACCACCTCGCTCTCTCCATAGCGGCCGATGTCGAGCCCACGCCCCTCACGAACGTCCATCGACATCCGCACGATCGGGTCGTCCTGGGCCTGGCGATGCACCTCCGTCAGCATGGCGTCGGGTTCTACATTGGTAAAGAAGCCGCCGCCCTGAATCGGCGGCAATTGCGCGGGGTCCCCGAGCACCAGCAGCGGGCATTCGAACGACATCAAATCGCGGCCCAGTTCCGCGTCCACCATCGAGCATTCGTCGATCACGATGAGTTTTGCTTTCGACGCCGGCGCGTCGTCCCACAACTCGAAACTCGGCTGTTCCACGCCGGATTCGCGGGCGCGATAAATCAGGGAATGAATCGTCGAAGCGTTGTCGCATCCCTTGTTACGCATCACCAAAGCGGCCTTGCCGGTAAAGGCCGCGAATTTCACCTCGCCGCTGACGCCGTCGGCGATGTGCCGCGCCAGCGTGGTCTTGCCGGTACCGGCATAGCCGAACAGCCGGAAAACCGGCGGCGTGCCATTCCTGCCCGGTTTTGCTTTCAGCCAGTCGGCCACGGCTTTCAGCGCGGAATCCTGGTGCGGGGTGAAGCTCGGCATGGGTCTCGATGAAGGAAGGAGGGTCGCGCAGGCGACTCACATCGCAAAACTAACCATTCGCGCTGGGAGCACAAGCCGTCTTCCGCCACGCGGAATTGGGTGATGGTGGACTTGGGCTTTCGGCAGTCTACACTCCGGAAATAATGACAAACCGTCTGCGGGAGGCGCAATATGAAATTCGGCATCTTTTATGAGCTGCAGTTGCCGCGACCATGGCAAGCCGGCGGCGAATTGAAGCTTTATCAGGATGCGCTGACGCAGCTAGAACTCGCGGACCGTTGCGGCTACGACCATGCCTGGGTGGTAGAACATCATTTTCTGGAAGAATATTCGCATTCGCCATCGCCGGAGTCGTTTCTCGCCGCAGCCTCCCAGCGCACCGAAAACATCAGGCTCGGCCACGGCATCTTCCAACTCACCACCAATCATCCCGCGCGCGTCGCCGAGCGCGTCGCCGTGCTCGATCTGTTGAGCAATGGCCGCGTCGAATTCGGCATGGGCGAGAGCGCTTCGATCACCGAACTGACGCCGTTCGGCCGCGACATGGAAACCAAGAAGGAAGTGTTCGAGGAAGCTGTCCGCGCCATCTTCCCGATGTTCCAGGACGGCGGCTGCGAACACCATGGCAAGTATTTCGATATGCCCTTGCGTAATGTGGTGCCGAAGCCGGTGCAGAAGCCGCATCCGCCGCTGTGGATGGCGTGCTCGCAACTGCCGACCATCGAGCGCGCCGGCCGGTGCGGCTTCGGCGCGCTCGGCTTCCAGTTCGTCAGCGCGGACGCGGCGCATGCCTGGGTGCACGCCTATTACAACGCCATCACCAAGCGGCTGAAGAAACTCGCGGACTATGAAACCAATCCGAACATGGCGCTGGTGTCGTTCTTCATGTGCGCCAGGACCGACGAGGAGGCGCGGGCGCGCGCCGACGGAGCCACCTTCTTCCAGTTTGCACTGCGTTATTACGGCCAGGGGCAGAACAGGGCGCGCCCGGCGCCCGGCACCGTCAACATGTGGGACGAATACAACAAATGGAAGCGCGACAATCCGGAGGCGCAGGAGGCCGCCTTGCGCGGCGGCCTGATCGGTTCGCCGGAAACCATCCGCAAAAAGCTGCGGCGCTTTCGAACGTCGCATATCGACCAGGTGATCCTGCTCAACCAGGCCGGCAAGAACAGCCATGAGCACATCTGCGACTCGCTGGAACTATTCGCCAAGGAAGTGATGCCCGAATTCAGGTCCGATCCCGAACACGAACAATGGAAAACCGGGGTGCTAAGCGGTGCGATCCAGCTTGAGGAGATCGATACCGAAGCCTTCACCGACCGCTACGGCAAGCTGGCGGTAAACGTTGCGCAGTCGAAGCCGAGCGTTGCGGCGGGGTAGCTTTATTCCTCATTGCCGGGCTTGACCCTACCGGATTCACACCTCCCGTCATACGCGGGCTTGACCCGCGTATCCATCCATCTTCGGAAGAGTCGTTTCGAAGGGGATGGATTGCCGGGTCAAGCCCGGCAATGACGGCGAGATGTGTGCATCCAGTAGGACTTGACCCGGCAATCCATCTTTCTAAAACGACTCTTGCGAGATGATGGATGCGCGGGTCAGGCCCGCGCATGACGGAGGAGATCCTTGGCGATGGAACGCAAGCTTCTTCAGATCGCCGTCGCCCTCGCGGGTCTGGTCGGCGTCGGCTTCGGGCTCGCGGGCGTGGTGTTCGGCACGGCGTTCACGGACATCTTCGATGACGGCGCTATCGATTCCTCGGTACGTTTTTTCAAGGGCATGCTGCTGGCCATCGGGCTGATCTACTGGTCGTGCATTCCCGGCATCGAGCGCCGTTCCGAGCGGATGACGCTGGTCACCTTCATCCTGGTAGTCGGAGCGGCGTCGCGCCTGATGGCCGTAATCGGCCATGGCGTGGCAAGCCTCGGCATCCTGCTCAGCCTGGCGGCGGGCTTGATCCTGGTGCCGCTATTGTGGCTGTGGCAGCGTCACGTCGCTGAAGCCGCCCAACGCGGCGCGTACACCTGAATGAAACGCGCGGGATTCTGGATTTTCTATTGCGTCGGCGCATTGGCGATCGGCTACCTCGCGCTCTATGCCTATGCGGCCTTCACCGGACGCGATCTGCAGCCCGGCGATCCGATCCACATTTTCCGCAAGCCGGACGCGCCGAGCTATTCGTAAGTCTCGTGTCCCGGTCGCGCTGCAGCGCGTGGCTGTTACTTCGCTGCATCGCGCCCGTGACGCGATTACGCCGTCGCCGCCACCCGATAACAGTCCCCCGCCCCCGCGCCCGCCGGCGTGATCGGCAGGCCGCCATCGGCATATTCGTTGAGCTTGTTGCGCAGGGTGCGGATCGAGATGCCCAGGATATTCGCAGCGTGGGTGCGATTGCCGAGACAATGCTTCAACGTCTCGAGAATGAGGTCGCGCTCTACGTCGGCGACGGTGCGGCCGACCAGCGCGCGCGTGACCTGCTCGGCGGCGAAGGTTGCATGGGCCACCGCCGGCGCGGTTTTGGCGAGGTCGAGGCGGTCGCCGTCCGGCGTCAGGATCGCCTCGGCGCCGATCTCGTCGCCTTGGGCCATCAGCACGGAGCGGTGGATGGTGTTTTCCAGTTCACGGACGTTGCCTTGCCAGCGATTGGTGGTCAGCACGCGCCGCGCATCGGCCGAGATCGGGCGCACCGGCACGCCGTTGGCATCGGCGTATTTGCGCGCGAAATGCTGCGCCAGTTCGAGGATGTCGGCGGGACGCTCGCGCAGCGGCGGAATTTTAAGGTTCACCACATTGAGCCGGAACAGCAAATCTTCGCGGAAACAACCCTCGCGCACGGCATCGGCGAGGTTGCGGTTAGAGGTGGCGACGATGCGGATGTCGATCGGCACGGGTCGGGTGCCGCCGACGCGGTCGATGACCCGTTCCTGGATGGCACGCAGCAGTTTCGATTGCAGCCGCACATCCATTTCGGAAATCTCGTCCAGCAGCAGCGTGCCGCCGGTAGCTTCCTCGAACTTGCCGATCCGCCGGGCGATGGCGCCGGTGAACGCCCCCTTCTCATGGCCGAACAGTTCGGATTCCAGCAGATGTTCGGGAATCGCCGCGCAATTGATGCTGATGAACGGCTTCCTGGCGCGGTTGGAGCGGGTATGGACATAGCGTGCCAGCACCTCCTTGCCGGTGCCGGATTCGCCGGTGATCATCACCGACGCATCGGAGCCGGCAATCTGCTGCGCCAGCCGGATCACTTTCGCCATCGCCTCGTCGCGATAGACGAGGTCGCGCGAATCATTGGCGACGGCGGCGAGAACCGCCGCGATCAATTCCGGGTCGGGCGGCAGGGGGATGTATTCCTTGGCGCCGGCGTGAATCGCGGCAACCGCGGCGCGGGCATCGCTGGCGATGCCGCAGGCGACGATCGGAACGTGGATGTGTTCGGCTTCGAGCCGGATTACCAGATCGCGGATATCCAGGGCCACATCGACCAGCAAAAGGTCGGCGCCCTTGCCGCCGCGCAGCACGCGCATCGCGGTTTCGTTGTCTACCGCGTGGGTCACCGAGGCGCCGTTGTCCATCGCGATCTTGGTGGCGGTTGTAAGCTGGCCCTTCAGGGTGCCAACGATGAGAAGCCGCATGGTGTTCTCCTTGAGTCGATGCGCGCCAGTGCGCGCCGGGTCGTTGCAAAATGTCAGCTGCGTTCCGCCTTGATGATTTCCGTCATGGTCACGCCGAGCTTGTCTTCCACCAGCACGACTTCCCCGCGCGCCACCAGGCGGTTGTTGACATAGATGTCGATGGCTTCGCCAACGCGTCGGTCGAGTTCCAGCACGGTGCCGGGTCCGAGCTTCAGCAGTTCGCCGACATCCATCTTGGAACGGCCGAGAACCGCGGAAATCTGCACCGGGACGTCGAACACGGCTTCGAGATCGGCGGCGACGCGCGATATCTGTTCATCCTCGTGATATCCGATGTCGTCGACGACGGCGGTATTGGCGGCGTTGAGATCGGGAAGCGGGACGTGGGTATCGGTGGCGCTCATGGTTCGGTCCTCATGGCCAGTTCGGCCTGATCGCGGGACGCCATGTAGCGTCCGACAAGTTCGTTGATCTTGGCTTCGATTGCCGCGCGCTCCAGCATCACGCCGCCGTCAGCCCACTCGATTCGACAGTCGCCGGTGTCGATCTCCGGCTCGGCCAGGATCACCAGCCGGCCTTCGAAACCGCTCTGCTTTGCCGTCCGCTCGATCCGCTCGCGCGCCGCCTCATAAAGAGATTCGTTGACGCGGACCACCAGATGCGGCGTCGAAACCAGATGCGAAAAGCAGTCGCGTACCAGCGCCATCACCTCGGTAAGGGGTTCACCGGCCATCAATTCGCTGCACAATTTGCGCGCCACCGCGACGGCGACATCGACCGCCTCGGTTTCCATCCGGGTCTCGATGCCGGAAAACCGGGTGGCGATGGTGCGGATCGCGATGCCGATTTCCTCCAGCGCCAGCGCGGCGCGGCGATCGCTTTCGGCCCTGGCCTCGCGCATTGCGGCATCGAAGCCGTCGCGATACGCGCGCGCTTCGGCCGCCGCGATCTGCTGCGCGATCTCCGACGGCGTCGCCGCGCGCTCGCGCTTGTCGGGCGCTGAGAAGTCGATGTCGAACAGGAATTTTGCCGGAGCGCCCATCAGTACACCAGCTCGTCGTCGGCCCGGTTTTTGCTCAGCATGATCTCGCCCTTGGCCGCGAGATCCTTGGCGAGATTGACCAGGAGCGCCTGCGCCTCGTCGACGTCGCGCAAGCGCACCGGCCCAAGGGCTGCCATGTCGTCGAGCAGCATCTTGCCGGCGCGGGAGGACATGTTGCCGAGGAAGAATCCGCGAACCTCCTCGTTGGCGCTTTTCAGGGCGATGCCGAGCTTGGTCTTGTCGATGTTGCGCATCAGGGTCTGGGCCGAGGCCGAATCCAGTTTGACCAGGTCGTCGAAGGTAAACATCAGCGCCTTGATGCGTTCGGCCGATTCGCGGTTGTCCTCTTCCAGCGAGGTGATGAACCGGGTTTCAGTCTGGCGGTCGAAATTGTTGAAGATTTCGGCCATCACCTCATGGGCGTCGCGGCGGCGGGTCTGCGACAGGTTCGACATGAATTCGGTGCGCAGCGTCTGTTCGACGCGCTCGATCACCTCCTTCTGCACCGCTTCCATCTTGAGCATGCGGCCGACCACGTCGAGCGCCATGTCCTCGGGCAGGATCGCCAGCACCCGCGCGGCATGCTCGGGCTTCAGCTTCGACAGCACCACCGCAATGGTCTGCGGATATTCGTTCTTGAGATAATTGGCGAGCACCTCTTCCTGAACGTTGGAGAGTTTTTCCCACATGTTGCGGCCGGCAGGCCCGCGGATCTCGTCCATGATCCCGGTGACGCGTTCCTTCGGCAGATATTGCTGCAGCAGCCGTTCGGTGGCATCGAAATTGCCCATCAGCGCCCCGGACGCCGACATCCGTGAGACGAATTCGAGCAGCAGGTCCTCGACCACGTCGGCTTCGACGGTGCCGAGCGTCGACATGGCCATCGAAAGCTCGCGCACCTCGTCGTCCTGCAGCAGCGACCACACCTTGCCGCCATATTGTTCCCCGAGCGCCAGCATCAGGATCGCCGCGCGCTTCGGGCCGCTCATCGGCTTGCTCCTGGGGCGAGTGCTCTGACGGCTCGCCAGCGTCGCCATCACGCTGGCGATGTCGTTGCTGGTGCCGGGTGTGGTTTGCGGCACGGCCATGTCAGTTCAACGGCTCCGAAAGCCATTGTCGAACAATGGCAGCGGTTTCAGTGGGGTTTTTCTGCGCCAGTTCGCCGACGCGATGCACCGACTGCGCATGAACCTGGCCCTGCACCTGCGCCACGTCGATCATCTGCGAAGCGACCTGTGCGCCGGAAACCGGATCCTGTCCGCTCGCAGCCTCGGCGCTGGAATCGACCAGCGCGGGCAAGGCGGCGTTGGCGATCGCGACCGGTTCGGAGGCGAGGATGCGCTTTACCAGCGGCCGCACCACCATGAACAGTACCACGAAACCAAGCAGCAGCATCACCGAGAGCTCGATGCCGTACATGATGTCGTCCTTGGTGAATTGCAGCATGTTCAGCCAGCCCGATGGTTCGCTGACCGGCACCACGGCCGGCGCGTCGGCGAAACGGAGGTTGACCACCTCGAGTTGGTCGCCGCGTTTCTGATCGAAGCCGATGGCCGAGCGCACCAGTGCGGCGATGCGGTCGAGCTGCTCCTTGCCGCGGTCGGCATAGACCATCTCGCCCTTGTCGTTCTTGGAATAACTGCCGTCGACCAGCACAGCGACGGAGATGCGGTTGACGCGGCCGACCTCGGTCACCTCGGTTTTGGTGATGCGGGAAATCTCGTAATTGTTGGTTTCCTCGCTTTTCTTGCTCTGGTCGCGCGCCGCCGGCGTATTGTCCTGGCGCTGGCCACCGGGCAGTTCGTTGTTGACCGTCACCTGGCCGTTGTTTTCGGCGGTGGCCGAGGATTCCTCGCGGGTCTGGCTGGAGCGAAGCACCCGGCCTTCAGGGTCGAATTTGTCCGAGGTCTGGGTGATCTTGTTGTAGTCGAAGTCGGCCGAGATCTGCACCCGCGCGCGGCCCGCGCCGACTACCGACGATACGATCGCTTCCACTTGATTGCGCATCCGCTTCTCAAATCCGGCGCGGCGCTCATCGCCGTTGGCGGTCTCGGCATCGCCGCCGGCGCCGTCCGCCAGCAACTGCCCGGCTTCATCGACGATGGACACCCGCTGCGGCTTCAATCCATTGACCGCGGATGCGACCACGTGGCGGATGGCGCGAACCTGCTGCGGCTCGAGCGTGCCGCGCACCCGTACCACGATCGAGGCCGACGGCTCCGGGGTCTCGCGGGAGAACAATGGCCGCTCCGGCAGCACCAGATGCACGCGCGCCGCCTGTACGCGGTCGATGGCGCGGATGGTGCGGGCCAACTCGCCTTCCAGCGCGCGCAGATGATTGATGTTCTGCACGAAGCTGGTGGTGCCGAGTGCGTCGGATTTGTCGAAAATTTCATAGCCGACGCCGCCGCCCTTGGGCAGTCCGCCTTCGGCGAGTTTCATGCGCAGCCGCGTCACCTTATCCTTAGGTACCATGATGACGGCGCCGTCGTTGCGCAGTTCGAAGGCGATGGCCTGGCGTTCCAGATCCTTGACGATCCCGGCGGAGTCCTCCGGCGACAGATCGGTAAAAAGGGTTGTCATCTGCGGCGTGGTGACGCGCATGATGACAAAACCGAAGAATCCGATCAGCGCGGCGGTGACCGCGACCATCGCCAGCACCCGGGCCGCACCTAGACTTCTCAGGAAACTCGCAAGACCCTGCACGAACCAGCCCCAAAAGATTCGGCTCCAAGAGCCGACTGGGCAATTATTGCCTATGGGATGGTTTCGATATGGTTAATGAAGGTAAAGGCCCGGGAGAATTGTCGGGCGCATAAAAAATCGGCCTTCCACGGGAAGGCCGATTTTATGAAAATTGCGAAGTCTCGTGCCCCGGACACAGCGCCGCGCACCGTTCTTACGGCGTGGCGCGCTGCCGCATCGCACCGGGACGCGGAAGGAGAGCGGCTTACTGCCGATACTGCTGGATACGGGTGGTGCGCAGTCCGGCCAAGCCATGCTGATCGATGGAAAACTGCCAGGACAGGAACTCATCGACCGTCAGGGTATAGCGGCTGCAAGCCTCCTCAAGGGAGAGCAGGCCGCCGCGGACCGCGGCTACGACTTCCGCCTTGCGGCGGATCACCCACCGTTTGGTTCCCGGCGCGGGCAAATCCGCAATTGTTAACGGACTACCGTCAGGCCCGATGACGTATTTCACCCTCGGGCGATGGGGTTCTGTCATGGCGTACTCACAAACTCTCAACCACTGAACTCACTGGAACAACGTAACCCGCGCGACTTAAAATTTGCCTAAGCTCAAGGCTGCAATGAGATTCACCTTGAAATCGACGTCAACTCAGGGACGGCGGACCGTTCACGAAAGATTTCCTTAAGGTTTAATCGACGGCGGGCGAAAGTTGTGGCAATATCGGAGCGTTTATTTTCCGGCGAAAATGCCCCAACGTCTTTGCAATAGGAGGATTTCATGGCTGACAAGATCAAATCGATTTCCGCCCGAGAGCTTTCAACCGCCGTTCCTGACGCCGTAAAGAAGGCGCTCGCCAATAACGCCGCCTTCAAGGGAATCAAGGCCGAGCCGAAGTTCGTCATGAGCCCTTGGCTGATCGGCTTCATCCTGCGTGAGCTCGACATGAGCAGGAAGACGGAGGATGTCCAGAAGCTGGCAACCGAGGTTGCAAAGTCGCTGCCGGCATTCCACGGCACGCCGGCCACGCTGATCCGCGACAACCACATCATCATGGGCTACATCATGGATAAAGAGATGGAGTTCGAGTAAGCGCCATGTCCCGTCGGTTGGACGAGGCGCTGCTCTGCCCGAGCGCTCAACCGCAGATGCCCGACGCGCAAATACTCGGCGTCGTTTCCGACAGCGGAAACGGGCCGCGGGTGGCTTATCTGAACGAGCCCGTCGCGGCCACGCCGGAGTTGCTGGCGCAAGCGGCGCCGGCGGCGCCGGGCGAGATATTTCGCCTTGCGGCGCGCTGCGAGACATCGAAGTGCACGCATTTCGATGGTGATCGATGCCAGCTCGCAACCCGCATCGTCGCCATGCTGCCGCACGTCGCCGAAAACCTGCCTCCCTGCATTATACGGCGCGCATGCCGCTGGTATCATCAGGAAGGTCGGGCGGCCTGCGATCGCTGCCCGCAGGTGGTCACGCGCAATGACGACCCGGACGAGCACCTGAAGCAGGTCGCCGGCGCTCCACCGCCGGTTGCCGTGCACGCCACGTAAGATGCTTCCGTCCCGGCGCGGCGCGGCGCGAAGAACGCTGCATCGCGCCGGGGGCGGAAGATGGTGTCAGTTCGTGATGCTCTTGATCTGATTGACGGTGTAGTTCTGGCCGTTGATCGACAGCAGCGGCGGCGATTGCGTGAGATCGACCGAATTGACCATGCCTTGTATCTGCGTTGAAACGCCGACGGCGTTGCCTGCGGAGTCGGCCGCGGTGGCGGTGAGCGTGTATTTGCCGTCCGGCCACTGCGTGCCGTCATTGCCTTTGCCGTCCCAGGTGAAAGCCTGGTTTTGGCCAGCAGTGACCGCATAGGTGCCGCTGAAGACGTTCTGCCCGGTCGAGTTGGCGATGGTGACGGCCACATTGGAATTCGATGCGACGCCGAGGGTCCAGGTCGCGGCACTATTGGTCAGTTTGGTCGTGCTGCCGTCGACGACGGCGGTCTTGCCGACGAATCCCAAGGCCTGCGTCGATTGCGCGGTCTGCTGCAGCGACACCAGCGACGTCAATTGATCGTTGGTCTTGAGCTGCTGCTCGACGCCGGCGAATTGCACGAGCTGCTGGGTGAACTGGTTGGTGTCCAGCGGGTCGAGCGGGTTCTGGTTCTGCAGCTGCGTGGTAAGCAACGTCAGGAAGGTCTGGAAATTCCCGGCGAGTGTCGAGCCCGCAGCCGAGCTCAGGCTCGCCCCCGAATCGGAACTCGTCTTCGGCAGAGGTGTCGTGCCCGATACGACGGAAGGGGCCACGCCTGATGCTGTCGTCATGTCTGTCTCCTAGACCCTGATGTCGACGCCGCTGCCTGATCCGAGCACGCGGCCGTAAGTTCGTCCCGCAACCGCGGCGGGAACGCTGTCGTCTTCGCTGATGATCAGCCGTTGTCCATGGCGGCCGGCCTCGTCGCCGCTGTTCTGGCCGGATGAGGTCTGGTCGCGCAGGCTGAATTGCAGGCCGCCGTCACCGGACTTGAGCCCGGCGTCGTCGAGCGCGCGTTGCAACTGCGGCGCATCCTGGCGCAGCATCGCCAGCGTTTCCGGTTTCTCGACCGTCAGATGCGAGGTGACCTGGCCGTGGCGATCGATATCGATGCGGACATCGATGCGGCCAAGCTCGGCGGGATCGAGCCGGATCTCGAAACGGCTCTTTCCGCTTTGCGCGGTCACCGCGATCTGAAGCGCGAGGCCGTTCAGCGGTACTGCGGCCGACGTCGCTGCGGTTACATTCAGTTGTACGGCAGGCGCGGGCGACGCGGCGGACGGCGCCTGCGGTTGCTGGACGAGGTTTGCCGATTGCCCGGCATCGGAGAGTTCGGTCTGAATCTGAGCCGTTGCTCCTGCAACGCGGTGCTGGTGGGGCGTCGGTGTCGCCGCCGCAGCAGTGCTCATCGGCGCCTCGGCGGTCGCCGGTTCGGCTTTCGCAGCGTCAACGGGTCCATCGCCGTTTTTCTGTTTACGCTCCGCGGCCGGAGCGTGTGACGCCGCGCTGTTGCCGTTGACATCGGTTGATGGCGACGCCGCCGAGGCGTCGGCCGCATTCGATTGAATGCCGGTGGTGACCGGCACGGCGGGGTCGCGCGACCTTACGGGAGCAGCCGGCTTGATCGTTGCGTTTGACGTAACAGCCGCAACGGGCGCCGCCGTAGCGGCAGGCGCCGGTGCGGAATCAGCCTGAATGGCGGTCGCGTCGGCCTTGACCGCCGGCTGATGGACGGGAGCTGCACCGGTGTCGGTTACGGTCGCTTGCGCGGTATTGGCGGCCGCCGCGTCCGGGTTAACGGCTTCGGTCTTTAGCGCCGAAACTGCCGAAACCGCCGTTACAGCCGTTGGAGTCGTTGGAGTCGTTGGAGTCGTTGCACCTGCGGCTGCCGGCGCGGTGGCCACGGTGGTGGGTATGTCCGCCACCGGGGCAGGCTTTTCCGCGATCTGTTCCGGCGCAATTTGGCCCTGTGCCGGCGATGCGGGCGACTTCGGCGCGGCAACGACCGATGCGCCGGCGGCAATTGCCGCCGCGGCAATCGCAAGCGGCTCGGTGGCGGTGCCGCCGAATGCCGGCGCGACGATGATTTCGGCTGCCGCAACGGGCACGGCTATCGCAACGGCAGCCGGAACCGGAGTCGCGATGGCCGCCGCGACCGGCTGCGGCGAAGCAACGGGATCGGAAGGCGCTGCAAGGTCGGGCGTGGCGATGATGTCTGAAGCCGCGGCCTTGATCGTTGTTTTGCCAATGCCGGGTTTCGCAACTCCCGGCGTCTCCTGTTTGATTGCAGCCTCCGCATCGACGCTGCCAGCGGTGGCGGTAGCGGCAGCGGCCGGTCCGGCGCCGGATTGCGCGTTCTGCGAAGGGGTCCTGGTGGTCAGGCGCGAAGCGGATGCCTTGTCGCGCGGCAGGCGGCTGTCGGTTGCCGCGGATGTGTCGTCGTGACGCTGCAGCGGCCGATCGGCTGCGGCCGCTAACGGGCGATCATCGCTCGCTGGTTCAGCCCTATTGCCGTCAATCAGAGCGGTGAAACTGTCTGACGCCGGCGCTGGGTCCGCTCTTGCGGACCTTGACGGCGCTTTCTGGATTGAAAGGTTTGCGGCGTTTTCTGATGTCACGCTGAACACGGGTGGCCTTTCGCGATGATCCTTGTACTCAGGGCAGCAAGGACCGGGCCACGGCGCGGCAGAAATGAATACATGAAAATTCAAACACTTAGCTGGAACGGGCGCTGATCGCGCGGTCGCCTGGGCCGCTTCGTTTCTGCCCGGCGGCAAGAATTGCCGTCGCAGCATGGCCAAAGCCGGGCGCGCTGATTGCCTCTCGGGGACACGGCCTATATGAAGGCTTGGCTTTTTCAGTCGTTCCGGCCAACTCGATCTGCTCTTCCGGAGCCGCTGCAAAGCATCCTGATCAACGGCCGGAACCATGCGCAACAGTCTCGATCTCGAAGGCCGCCCACAGCAAACCCGGGTTGTTGTCGCCATGTCCGGCGGCGTTGATTCATCCGTCACGGCGGCGCTGCTGAAATCGGAAGGCTACGACGTGGTCGGCATCACGCTGCAGCTCTACGATCATGGCGCCGCCACCCATCGCAAGGGTGCCTGCTGCGCCGGACAGGATATCCACGACGCCCGTGACGTCGCGGCGCGCCTGAGCATTCCGCATTACGTGCTGGATTACGAAAGCCGGTTCCGCGAGTCCGTGATTGACAGTTTTGCCGACAGTTACGCCGCGGGGGAAACACCGGTGCCGTGCATCGAGTGCAACAGGTCGGTAAAATTCCGCGATCTGCTGACCACCGCGCGCGAACTCGGCGCTTCGGCGCTTGCCACCGGGCACTACGTTGCGTCACGCCGGATGGCGGACGGATCGCGCGCGCTGGTCTGCGCCGCCGATTCCGACCGCGACCAGAGCTATTTCCTGTTCGCGACCTCCCGCGAGCAGCTCGCCTACCTGCGCTTTCCGCTTGGCGACATGAGCAAGCCGCAGACCCGTGAACTGGCACGGCGTTTTGGATTGTCGGTCGCCGACAAGCAGGACAGCCAGGACATCTGCTTCGTGCCGAGCGGGCGCTACACCGATATCGTCGGTCGCCTGAAGCCGAATGCGATGGAGCCGGGAGACATCGTCGATCTCCAGGGCCGGACCGTCGGCCGACATCACGGCATCGCGCATTTCACCGTCGGCCAGCGGCGCGGATTGGGCATTGCCGCCAGCGCACCACTGTATGTGATCCGGCTCGACGCCGGGAAAAGCCGCGTCGTGGTCGGTCCGCGCGAGGCGCTGCGGATGCATCGCATCATGCTGCGGGACGTGAACTGGATCGGTGACGGCGCGCTCGACTGCACGGTCGGCGCCGGGCTTGAGATTTTCGTGCGGGTGCGCTCGACCCGCGCGCCGCAGCCGGCATGGTTGCGCCCAGTGAATGGCGGCTACGAGGTTGAACTGGGAGGTGGCGAGGAGGGCGTCTCGCCGGGGCAGGCCTGCGTGTTCTACGATGCGCCCTCGGGACAGGCACGCGTGCTCGGCGGCGGTTTCATCAAAAGCGCGGCTGCAAAAACCGCGGCGCGTGAAGCCGTCCAACCGCAGCCGCTGCTTCAGGACTGACGCGATCGAAAGTCAGCAAGAAAATTCAGGCAAGAATTCAGGCAAGAAAATTCGAGGCGGGGGCATGGGCAACGACATCGACCGCGCGGGGGTCGCAAAGGCCTATGGCCGCTGGGCGCCAGTCTACGATCTCGTATTCGGCAAGGTGTTCGATCAAGGCCGCCAATCGACCATTGCGGAAGCCGACAAGATCGGCGGCCGCATTCTCGATGTCGGCGTCGGCACCGGATTATCGCTCTCGGATTATTCGCGAACCACGAAATTGTGCGGCGTCGACATTTCGGAACCGATGCTGCGCAAGGCCCAGCAGCGGGTGCGCGCCATGGGTCTCTCCAACGTCGACCTCTTGGCGGTGATGGACGCCAAGAGCCTGGCATTCGCGGAGGGTTATTTCGACGCGGTGGTAGCACAATATGTCATCACTGCGGTACCCGACCCCGAAGCTACGCTGGATGATTTTATCCGCGTGCTGAAACCGGGCGGTGAGCTCATTCTGGTCAATCACATCGGCGCCGAGAGCGGCCCGCGCCGCATGTTCGAGCTGGCGTTCGCGCCGCTGGCGCGCCGGCTCGGCTGGCGGCCCGAATTTCCGTGGGCACGCCTCGCCGACTGGGCCGCAAAACATGGCGGCGTCAGTCTCGCCGAACGCCGCCCGATGCCGCCGATGGGGCATTTTTCGCTAATTCGTTACCGCAAATCATGATCTGGCGTCGATTTTCGCGTGGAACCTGGGTCCGGCCAGACCGTTTCCTGAGATGACCAAATCACTTCCCTTGTTCTTGTGCGCACTCATGACGGCGTCCGGGGCAGCCTTTGCACAGGCGCCGCCGACCGCAACGACGCCGCCGGCGCAAACTGCGGCGCCCGCCCCCGCGCGCGGCACCAACTGCGCGCCGACGGAATCGACGCCCCAGGGCAGTATCGCGCCGCAAGCAACCACGAGCGAACAGCGCGCCGAGCCGCTGGGCGATAAATTGGCGAGGTCCGACGGCGTGCTGTGTCCCCCCGCCGGCGTGGATCCGGCGATCCGCGCGCCGACGCCCGACACCGGCAACACCCCGGTGATTCCGCCGCCGGGCAGCGCTGGCGGCGACCCCACGATCCGTCCTAAATAGTCCAGATTTGCAGTTACTTACGTGCAGGCAGGTGCTTGCTTGACATGCCCCGGAGCTGCTTCTTATATGCCGCGCGTTCGCGCCCTGTGGCATGGCGCGCGCGATGGACCCGTGGCGGGGTAGCTCAGCTGGTTAGAGCACGGGAATCATAATCCTGGGGTCGGGGGTTCGAGTCCCTCTCCCGCTACCATCTCCCTCAACGTGTCGATTGTTTTCACTTTCACCTCTGGGGAACGTCTGGATCGCACAAACGTTGTCGGTCAGAGGAGAAACCCAATGGCTGAAAAATTCGATCCGGGCGCTTACGACAAGCATGCCGAAGATCCCAAAGCAGCGGCCGCTGCCGACATGGAAACTCACGCACGGCTTGAGGCCGGCCTGATGGACACCTTTCCGGCGTCCGATCCGGTAAGCGCGGCCCAGCCGGCGCCGTCGAAGCCCGACGGCGATCGCAACAACGATACGCTGTGGAATAAGATGCTGGCGGTATTTCGCTAGCCCGAGCGCGTCTCGCCGGTGGCAAGACGGTTTTCGTCGAGACCTTGCCGCGATGGACGACCGATATAATCATGCGCCGAACGACTCGCCGCGCAGCGGCAGTTCGAAGAAAGTCACGCCCGCCGTCTGGGGCGTGATTATCGTTGTGATCATCGTTCTGGCAATCTGGTTTGCGATGAAGACGTAAGGCATCCGGCTTTGAGATAACCGGAACAATTTTTCCTGTCTGGCATTTCCTTTCCGATAGTTCACAATAGAGGAGCATGCGATGATCAAGCGACTTGCAGTGGCTGCTATCGCGGTTGTTGGGATTTACAGCGCTACTCCCGCGAGTGCGGAAGAGATTGGCGTTGGCGTAGGTGTCGGTCCGGTCGGAGCCGGTGTAACGGTTGGATCGGGACGCAGCGATTACGATCGCGATCGGGTCCATGAGCGCACGATCATTCGCGAGCGCGAACCGCGCCGCGACGAAACCGTGATCATCAAAAAGGACCGGGATCGCGATTACGACCGCGGCGACCGCAAGGTCATTATCGACCGCTAAAGCTCGTAAAGCTGCCTGTGAAACGGCCTCCTCGCGGAGGCCGTTTCTTTTTGTTACACCTCTATTCACGGTGCGCGCATGCCGGCGCGAATTCCGAAAAGTGCTGAGAAGCAGCGCGAATGGCGGCGAGGATGAGATATGGATGACAAGCTGCATGATCGCCTTGCGATCCGCGACCTGATCGAGAACTGGGTCATGTGGCGCGACGCCGGCGACTGGGAGCGGTTTCGCTCGGTGTGGTTTGATGACGGCCGCATGATGGCGACCTGGACCCAGGGCACCGCCGACGAATTCATCGCGATGAGCAGGGAAGGCTGGGCCAAGGGCGTCTCGATCCTGCATTTTCTCGGCGCGCAATCGATCGATCTCGACGGACATCGCGCGATCTCGCAAACCAAGATGACCATCTCCCAGCGGGCATCGGTGCATGACGTTGTCGTCGATGTCGTCTGCACCGGGCGGTTCTACGATTTCCTGGAAAAGCGCGGCGAGCGTTGGGGTCTTGTTCTGCGCCAGCCGATCTATGAAAAGGACCGCATGGATCCGGTCGACCCTGCCGCATCGCTGACGCTGGACGCAAAACTGCTGGCGAACTTTCCGGAAGGCTATCGCCATCTGGCTTATCTGCAGAGCGAGATCGGCTACCAGATCAAGCGCGATATGCCCGGCCTCAAAGGCGAGGCGGTCGCGCAACTGTATGCCAGCGGGGCGAAGTGGCTGAGGGGCGAGAAGCTGGACCGGTAAGGACCGTCATTGCGCGGGGCCCGGGGGGACCGGCTTCGCCGCCCGATGATAAACTCCGCGACAAAGCAAATCCTTTCATACAGCATTGAATTGCTTCGTTTGCTTGCGATGAGAAAAAGGGGAGGCAATATCGATGCCGGATTTCATCGCGCTCGACGCGCTGGTCGGACAGACCGCGAAAACCGCGCCGGACCGCATCGCCGTCATCGACGGCGAGCGCAAGCTGAGTTATGCGGGCTTGAACAAAATGATCGACCGCGTTGCGGCTGCGATGCAGAACGACGGACTGCGGCCGCGCGACGCGATTTCGATCTGCGCCTTGAGCTCGATCGAATACGTCGCCACTTTTCTCGGCGCATTGCGCGCCGGCGTTGCGGTGGCGCCGTTGGCGCCGTCCTCGACGCCGCAGGACTTCGCCGCGATGGTAAAGGACTCCGGCGCAAAGATTCTGTTCATGGACGAAACCACCGTGGCGGCAATGGGACCTTCTGCGAACGCGCCGTTATGCGTTTCGCTCGACGGCAGCGGGTGGGGCCGGCCGTTCAGCGCGTGGTGCGGAGCGCCGGGGACAAGACCGGAGCCGGTGACGATCGATCCCGACTGGACCTTCAATATCATCTATTCGTCGGGCACCACGGGCACGCCGAAAGGCATTGTGCATTCGCATTTTCTGCGCTGGCGCCAATACGGCCAGCTCGATCCGCTCGGCTACGGTCCCAATGCGGTCACGCTGCTCTCGACCCCGCTTTATTCCAATACTACGCTGGTCTGCTTCAATCCGACCATGGCCGGCGGCGGCACCGCGGTGCTGATGAAGAAATTTGACGCCCGCGGATTTCTCGACCTCAGCCAGCGCCACCGCGCGACCCACACCATGCTGGTGCCGGTTCAATATCGCCGCATCATGGCGCTGTCCGACTTCGACAGCTTCGATCTGTCGTCGTACCAGATGAAGTTCTGCACCTCGGCGCCGTTCGCAGCGGGCCTGAAGGCGGACATCCTGAATCGCTGGCCTGGCGGGCTTACCGAATATTACGGCATGACCGAGGGCGGCGGCACCTGCGTGCTGCTGGCGCATGAGCATCCGGACAAGCTGCACACCGTAGGCCAGCCGATGCCGGATCATGACGTTCGGCTGATCGACGACAACGGCAAGCCGGTCGCGGCAGGGGAAATCGGAGAAATCGTCGGCCACTCGCCGGTGATGATGCAGGGCTATCTCAATCAGCCGGCCAAGACCGCCGAAACCTTCTGGCACGATGAAACCGGAAAACGTTTCGTGCGCACCGGCGATGTCGGACGCTTCGATGCGGATGGCTTTCTCACCTTGATGGACCGCAAGAAGGACATGATCATTTCCGGCGGGTTCAATATCTATCCGAGCGATCTTGAGGCCATACTGGTCGGCCATGGCGACGTCGCGGAAGCCGCCGTGGTGGGCGTGCCTTCGGAGGAATGGGGCGAGACACCCGTCGCATTCGTCGTGCTGAAGCCGGATGCGGCAAGGGATCACGGTGCGCTAAAAGCCTGGACCAACGGCCGGGTCGGCAAAACCCAGCGTCTGGCTGATGTGGTGATCGTCGACGCGCTGCCGCGCAGCGCCATCGGCAAGGTGCTGAAGCGCGAATTGCGGGATCGGACGCTGGCAGGGCAAACCTTGCTTGCCACAAAGCGACCGTCCTCCTGAGCAGCCGCGCACTGCGCGGCGCCGTTGCGCGAGGATGACGACGGAGTGCGGCCTCTCAATAATGCGGCGGCGGCTCGTTCGCGGATCCCGGCGAACTGGCCTCCGCCTCCTGCAACCGCTCGCTCAAGGCCGCGACCTGGCGCGCCAGCGCGTCTATTTTGAGCCACTGTGCGGTGATCGTTTTGTTCAGCGTCTCGATCGTCTCATCCTGAAACGTCAGCCGGGTTTCCAGCACGTCGATGCGGTCATTCAGTGCCTTGGCGTCACTCATTGCAGGGTCCGCGCTCACGCAAGCCGTGGCTAAGCGCTATGCGCTCGTCGAACACAAAACATTCGCCGCGCCAGCGGCTCTCAGTTTCCGGCACCTGCTCCAGGTATTTCAGGATACCGCCCTTGAGGTGATAGACTTTCTCGAAACCGCGCGCGAGCAGATACGCGCTCGCCTTTTCGCAGCGGATGCCGCCGGTGCAGAACATCGCGATTCTGCGGTGCTTCGACGGATCGAGCGACCGCGCCACGAAACTCCTGAATTGTCCAAAGCTTTTGATATGCGGATCGATCGCGCCTTCGAACGAGCCGATTGCCACCTCGAACGCGTTGCGCGTATCGATCACCAGCGTGTCGGATGCGGCGATCAGTTCGTTCCAGTCGGCGGGCGCGACATAGATGCCGACGGCCCTGGTGGGATCGGCGCCCTGGTCGCCGAACGTGACAATCTCCTTCTTCAGGCGGATTTTCAGCCGCGCGAACGGCATTGCGGAAGCCGAGGAGAATTTCAGTTCCAGATGATCGAGCCGGCCGCCGAACAGCTTGCCGTCGCGCAATTCCGCGACCAGCGCGTCGACGGCGTCACGACTGCCGGCCAGTGTGCCGTTGATGCCTTCATGGGCCAGCAGCACGCTGCCTTTCAATTCGAGGTCGGCGCAGACGGCGCGCAGGGGCTCGCGCAGCTCCCGGAAATCCGGCAACGCGGCAAACTGATAGAAGGCGGCGACGGTGATGGGCATGGCGAAAGGTTTATCCCAAGGGCGGCTGAGGTGAAAGGCCGCGCCTGCAACAAGAACCGGCTCATGCATTGGCGTTATTCCGTTCCCAGCATTGCCCTCAAGCGCATGAAATGCCATGTAGACCCGCCGCCCCGGGCGCGAGCAGAACGACAGCAGTGAGCGATCTTGCATGAGGAATTTTCATCTTGCCGGCCGGTCCACCGTCCATGCCCAGAATGCGATGGTGGCGACGTCGCATCCGCTGGCGGCGCTGACGGCGATCGAGGTTCTTAAATCCGGCGGCACTGCCGCCGACGCCGCGGTGGCGGCCTGCGCGCTGTTAGGGGTGATCGAGCCGCAGTCCACCGGCATCGGGGGTGATTGTTTCGCGCTGATTCAACCGAAGGGCGAGGGCACGATCGTCTCCTATAATGGCTCGGGCCGTGCGCCGAAAGCGGCCACGGCGGAGTGGTATGTCGGGCACAAGATGCACGCGATTCCGACCACCGGCGCGCACTCCGTCACCGTGCCCGGCGCGATCGATGCGTGGGCGACGATCTTGCGCGATCACGGCAAGCTCGGCTTCGACACCCTGCTGCAGCCCGCGATCAAGGCCGCCGAGGACGGCTATATCGTCGCCCCCCGCATCGCGTTCGACTGGAATAACGGACTGGAAAAACTGCGCGCCGGCACCAACACCCCGCGCTATCTGCTGCCCAACGGCAACGCGCCGGTGGCCGGCGACGTGATCAGGCAGCCGGAGCTCGGCCAGACCTTGCGCGTGATCGCGAAGAATGGCCGCGACGGATTCTACACCGGTGCGGTGGCCGAAGACATCGTCGAAACCCTGCGCGGCATCGGCGGCCTGCATACGCTGGAAGATTTCGCCGCGCACCGCACCGAAACCACCGTGCCGATCGGGACCACCTACAAAGGCCTCGACGTGTGGCAATGCCCGCCGAACGGCCCGGGCATTACCATGCTGGTGATGCTGAACATCCTGTCGAATTTCGACCTTGCCAAATTTGCCGCCATGAGCGTCGAGCGGTTTCATCTCGAGGCGGAAGCCGCGCGCATCGCCTATCTCATGCGCGAGCAGGACATCGGCGACCCGGCGTATGTCGATGTCGATATCAAGCGAATTCTTTCAAAAGAATTCGCCGCCGATTATGCCAAAAAAATAAAGATGGACCGGCTGCTCGAGTTGCCGAAGGTTTCGCCGCCGATCAATCCTTCGACGGTATACATCAGCGTGATCGACAAGGACCGCAACGTCTGCTCCTTCATCAATTCGATCGCGCATTCGTTCGGCTCGGCGGTGGTTTCCAACAAGACCGGCGTGCTGTTGCAGAACAGAGGCGCCGGTTTCCGGGTGCAGCCCGGCCATCCCAACTGCATCGCGCCCGGCAGGCGGCCGCTGCACACCATCATTCCGAGCCTGACTACCGAGGGCGGCCGCGCGCATATGTCATTCGGGGTGATGGGCGGGCAGTATCAGCCGGTCGGCCAGACCCGGGTGCTGACCAACATGCTCGATTACGGTTTCGACGTGCAGGAGGCCATCGACCAGCCGCGCGGCTTGCATTACGAAGGCGTCTACCAGCTCGAGGATGGCGTGCCGGCGGACATCGTCGAGGGCCTGAAGAAGATCGGCCATACGACCACCGGCATCGTGAGCCCGCTCGGCGGCGGGCAGGCGATCTGGATCGATTGGGACAGGGGCACGCTTACCGGCGGCTCCGAGCCACGCAAGGATGGCTGCGCGCTGGGCTATTGAGGCAGGACATGTAGCCGGTAATTGAATTCGTCAGGGCCGGGCTTGACCCTACGAGATTCACACATCTCGTCATATGCGGAGTTGACCCCGCGTATCCATCGATCTTCGGACGAATCGTTTCGAAGGGGATGGATTATCGGGTCAAGCCCGGCAATGACGGCCGGGATGCGTGCGTGGGGCAGGGCTTGAGGCCATGACGTCTTGCCGGCGGGCGACGCCTTAAAGACGCGGACGCCCGGCACAATGCCGGCGGCATGGCGTGGAGGGTACAATGAAAATCTCCATCCTCGACGACTATTTCGACACGCTGCGCACGCTCGATTGCTTTGCGAAACTCAACGGCCACGACGTCACGGTGCACAACGACCATGTCCAGGATGTCGACGCGCTCGCGGAGCGGCTCAAGGACGCCGAAGTACTGGTGCTGATCCGTGAGCGCACGCAGATTCGCGCGCCGCTTCTGGAGCGCCTGCCAAAACTCAAACTGATCAGCCAGCGCAGCGTCTATCCGCATATCGATATCGGCGCCTGCACGCGGCTCGGCATCATCGTGTCGTCGAGCCAGCATCCCGGCACGCCGTCCTATGCCGCCGCCGAACTGACATGGGGGCTGGTGCTCGCGGCAATGCGGCAAATTCCGCAGCAGATGGCGGCGCTCAAATCCGGCAATTGGCAAATCGGCGTCGGCCGCACGCTGCGCGACAAGACGCTTGGCGTCTATGGTTACGGCCGCATCGGCAGCGTGGTCGCTGGTTACGGTCAGGCATTCGGCATGAAAGTGCTGGTGTGGGCACGCGAGGCGACGCTGGCCCAGGCGCGCGCCGACGGTTACAGGGTCGCCGGCAGCAAGCAGGAATTCTTCGCACAGAGCGATGTGCTGTCGCTGCATATGCGTCTGGTCGATGCGACGCGCGGGATCGTCACGGCGGAGGATCTGGCGCGAATGAAGCCGACGGCGTTACTGGTCAACACCAGTCGCGCCCCGCTGATTGCGCCGGGCGCGCTGGTCGCGGCGCTACGCGCCGGGCGGCCAGGCATGGCGGCGGTGGACGTCTACGACAAGGAGCCGCTGCGTGACGTCAATGACCCGCTGCTGACCATGGAGAATGTGATCAGCACACCGCATATCGGTTATGTCAGCCGCGACGAATACGAACTGCAATTCAGCGATATTTTTGG
Organism: uncultured Bradyrhizobium sp.; assembly: GCF_964252615.1. Taxonomy (NCBI): domain Bacteria; kingdom Pseudomonadati; phylum Pseudomonadota; class Alphaproteobacteria; order Hyphomicrobiales; family Nitrobacteraceae; genus Bradyrhizobium; species uncultured Bradyrhizobium sp. The sequence continues at coordinate 9,456 of NZ_CAXUNQ010000007.1, read as the reverse complement.
CCAGATCGTCGATTACGCCGCCGGCCGACCGAGCAACGTTGTCAATCCCGACGTATTGAAACGTCCCTAGGCAGCCGGCCGCTTCCACCGTGCCGCAGGAACGCAAAAACCGGCGCCGAAGCGCCGGTTCCCGCGGTGATCTCATTCAACCGATCAAAGATTCTTGTTCGCGGCACCTGCGGCCTTGTTCGCCACATCCTTCACGGCGTCCTTGGCATCGCCGAGCGCCTGCTGGCCCTTGCCCTTGACTTCCTGCACCGCGCCTTCGCCCTGCAGGCGGTCGGACCCGGTTGCCTCGCCGATGCCCTGCTTGGCCTTGCCGATGGCTTCGTTGGCCGCGCCTTTAACCTTGTCTGCCGTGCTTCCCATGGAACTCTCCTGTTTGAAAGGGTGAAGGTGGCGAAACAAGTCCGGGAGCGATCAAATGTTCCGCGCGGGCTATCTTGTGATGCAGGTTCTGTTATTTTTACCGCGATGGAACGAACCGAAAGCGATGGCCATGACCTGCCCTCACCACCACCACGATGACGAGCGCTGGAAGCACGACGGCGTCCGCGTGATCCCGGGCGATCAGCTCGATCCCAACGTGCCATCGACGCCGGGGATGGACCGCAAGGCCGCGATCAATTTCGCCCGCGCTGGCGCGCAGAAGTTGTGGGCCGGCACCGTGACCATCAAGCCCGACGCCAAGACTGGCGCGCATCATCACGGCCATCTCGAAAGCATCATCTATGTGGTGAAAGGCAAGGCGCGGATGCGCTGGGGCGAGCAACTGCAGTTCACCGCGGAAGCCAATCCCGGCGATTTCATCTTCGTCCCGCCTTATGTGCCGCACCAGGAGATCAACGCCAGCCCCGACGAGGTACTGGAATGCGTGCTGGTGCGCAGCGACGGCCAGGCGGTCGCGGTCAATCTCGACATCGAGCCGGCGGAAAAGCCGGAGACCGTGCTCTGGGTCGACCCGGTGCATCCCGCGCCGTCCGGCATTTCAGGACGCGAGTGACACGAGCGAGCCGGAATCCATAACCACGAGCGGGCATGGATTCCGGGCCTGCGCCAACAGGGCGCATCCCGGAACGACCATGCTGATGTCTGCGCCATGCGCGGGCTCGACCCGCGCATCCATTATCTCATCGTCATTGCCGGGCTCGACCCGGCAATCCATCCCATTCGAAACGACTCTTTCCGAAGATGGATGGATACGCGGGTCTAGCCCGCGTATGACGAGATGTGAATCCGGCAGGGACAGGCCCGGTAATGACGGTGACGACGCTTGCCTACGCAAACACGCTGTGATCCACCGTGCCATTCGGCACCACATAGCCATAGCGCGTGTTGGACGGTTCCGGTCCGGCCTTTTGATACTCCGCCTTCATGCGCGCGAAGCGGTCGCCCTTCAGCTCCAACATCGCGCGCTTGGGCTGGATGTTGTAGAGCTTGGCGTTGTTGTCGCCGAAGATCGCGGTCTTGACCGGGCCGTCGGCGGCGCCCAGCGGGGCGTAGCCATGTTTCTTCTGCATGCTTTCGGGAATTTCGAGCCGCCGCAGGCCTTCGATCTGCCACTGCGGCGCGCCGGTCCACAGCGCGTCAGTGCCCCAGCACACGTGATCGGCCCCTAATCCCTTGATCAGCGTGCCCATCAGCGCGGCGCAGACATTCGGCTCCGCCACCAGCGTGGTCGCGAACAACTGCCCGACATCGCCATAGACATTGCTGACGCCGTATTGCGCGGGGATGTCGGCAAGATCGCTGGTCCAGGAAATCCGCCCCGTCCGTTCGAATTCGGCGAGCGCCTGTTTCGGATCGCCGCCGACATGGCGGTAGGCGGAGTGATAGATGATGAAATTGAGCTGCGGCCAGTCCTTTGCCGCTTGTCCGACGTCGGCGACGTCTGCAAAACCGCGCAGATTGGGATACTGCCTCTCGATTCCCGGCGCGAACAGGCCCTTGTGAATGCAAACGTTCTTGATGCCGGCCTGCACCATCTTCTCGTAACCCTTGTAAGCCACTTTCTCGTCGTCCATCCGCCAGGGATAGCGGCTGATGTCCTTGTGGGTGTTGTCGCCGACGGTGTAGCCCTTGCAGGATTCGGGCTTGAGCGCGAGGCCGGCGTCGAGCTTGTCCAGCCATCCCGGCTGTCCCGGCGTGAAGATCATGTGCGAAAACACCCGGCGCGAGCCGGCCTCGTCGTTGATCTTCTTGCGCGCGTCGGCCATCTGCTCATTGGTCAGAAACCAGTCCTGCTCGATATCCGAAGGCGCCGAGGAGATCAGCGAGATCTTGGTGTCGCTGTCCAAGAACATTTCTTTTTTGTAGTTGTTGAATTTCAGATCCTCGATGGTCTGCTCGCGGCTGCCGAGTTCCTTGTTCCAGCCGGCCTTGCCCACCGCGGCGCGCATGTCGACGAAGGTCATGATGCGGGTGTCGTCGCGCAGGAAATGCGTGTGCATGTCCATGATGAACTGGTCTTTCAACGCGCTGGCGCGCTCCTGGGCCATGGCGGGAGTAGCCGCCTCGGCCTTGCTCACGTCGAACAGCGGTCCATACACGTCGTTCATCGCCACGAACGACGCCGCCATTCCGGCCGCGGTCTGGAAGAACTTGCGGCGGTCCATGCCCTGCTTGCCGCCGAGTTCGTCGGCCATCGCCAGCAGCCGGCTTTCGACCTCGCGCTGCCGTTCGTTCTGCGGATCGGGATAGAATTCGTCCGATGCCACGATCTGGGTCGGAATCGGGGTCTGGTAAGCGCACAACTCGGACGGCATCAGTGCGGCAAGTTCTTCGTCGGTCAACTGACTGCTCATGACTTTCTCCCTGACTGCGCCGGATTTACCGGTCGGATGGACCGCAAGACTAGACCTCCGGACGGGCAGTGTCAGCCTGCTTTCCGCGCCATCGTCGTCCCTCCGCAACGGTGGTTGTGTTAAACTGTCGACAAAACATGCGCACAGGGAGCGAACCATGACACATCCCGATCAGCCGCTGGCGCGGCGCACCGTGATCAAAGGAGCCGGCCTCGGTCTGGCCATGAGTGCCGTGAGCGGCATGCCGGTGCACGCCGCAAATGCGGCCCGGACCGACGGCAGCGAAATCTGGAGCAGCGAATACTGGGCCAAGAAGAGCGACGTGCCGCTGTGGCTGTTCCGCAAGCGGCTTGGCGCGCCGATGGCCGGCGAGCCGGCGCGGCCGGTGCTGTTCTTCGTGCATGGATCGTCGGTGACCTCGCGGGTGTTCGACCTGAATGTCCCCGGCCATGGCGAATACTCGGCGATGAACGAATTTGCCCGCTACGGCTTCGACTGCTGGACCATGGACCATGAAAATTACGGCAAGTCCGGCCGCACCTCGGGAAATTCCGATATCGCCAGCGGAGTCGAAGACCTGAAGATTGCGGTCGACATCGTGGCGCGCGAGACCGGCCAGCAAAAAACCCATTTCCTCGGCGAGTCCTCCGGCGCACTGCGCGCCGGCGCCTACGCCATGGTGGCGCCGGAACGCGTCGATCGGCTGGTGTTCGCCGCGTTTACCTACAAGGGCGAAGGCTCGCCGACACTGACAAAACGCGCCGAACAGCTCGCGTATTACCGCTCCCACAACATGCGCAAGCGCGACCGTGAGATGATCCGCTCGATCGCCACCCGCGACAAGCCCGGCACCAGCGATCCCGCCGCAGTCGAGGCGTTGGCCGACGCCGAGATGCAGTTCGGCGACCAGATTCCGACCGGGACCTATCTCGACATGACCGCGAACCTGCCGGTGGTGCATCCGGACAAGGTACTTTCGCCGGTGCTGCTGGTGCGCGGTGAATATGACGGCATCGCTACCATCGCCGACCTCGAGGAGTTTTATAACCGGCTGCCGAATGGCGACCGCCAGTTCATCATCCTGCCGGGCACCGCCCATTCCGTCACGCTGGCCACCAACCGGCAATTGTTCTGGCACGTCACCCGCGCGTTCCTCACCATGCCCAGCCCGATCGCGACGTGATTTGGCCCGCGACATTCGCAGCGGCTCTCGGAAACGGAACATTCGAACGGAGGACTCATGACAGCGAATTTCATTTCAGATGCGAAGGACGATCCCGCCGGATCGGCGGAAGTCCCACGGCGCGCATCTCTGCCAGCAGCGGTTCATTCGTAACGGTCCCGGCGCTGCGGAGCGCACAACACTGCCGCACCACGTCCCGGACACGGGTTTGAGGACAAATTGACGTTGATCGGGCCTCCAAAACCCTTTCGCAGTTGCGGAATCTGGTCTAAAGACACGCGCGCGCAAGGTCTTCCGAGCGCCGGCCACAGGGGACGCGCGGACCGCGCGCCCTTTTTTTGTGCCCAATTCCCTGTTCCCGCGAGACTTGATGCCCAAACGAACCGACATCTCGACCATCCTCATCATCGGCGCCGGCCCCATCGTGATCGGCCAGGCCTGCGAATTCGACTATTCCGGGACGCAGGCGGTCAAGACCCTGAAGGAGGAGGGCTACCGCATCGTCCTGGTCAATTCCAATCCGGCCACCATCATGACCGATCCGGAACTGGCGGACGCAACCTATATCGAGCCGATCACGCCGGAGATCGTCGCCAAGATCATCGAAAAGGAACGCCACGTCATTCCAGGCGGATTCGCGCTGTTGCCCACGATGGGCGGGCAGACCGCGCTGAACTGCGCCTTGTCGCTGCGGCGACAGGGTACGCTGGATCAATTCGATGTCGAGATGATCGGCGCGACCGCCGACGCCATCGACAAGGCCGAGGATCGCCAGCTCTTCCGCGAGGCCATGACGAGGATCGGCCTCGAAACTCCGCGATCCCGGCTTGCGAACGCGTCCGCGCTGAAGAAGCAGTATCGCGACAGATATCTGTCGGAGAAGGAGAAGCTGAGCGGCGAGGCGCTCGCCGAGCACGAGCGGCAATGGACGCTGCATGAAGGCGACCGCCGCAAGCGCTATCAGGAGCACGCGCTCGGCGAAGCCTTGATGGCGCTGTCCGAAATCGGACTGCCCGCGATCATCAGGCCATCCTTCACCATGGGCGGTACCGGCGGCGGCATCGCCTATAACCGCGAGGAGTTTCTCGACATCATCGAGCGCGGACTTGACGCTTCGCCGACCAACGAGGTGCTGATCGAGGAATCCGTGCTCGGCTGGAAAGAGTTCGAGATGGAGGTGGTGCGCGATAAAAAAGACAATTGCATCATCATCTGCTCGATCGAAAACCTCGACCCGATGGGCGTGCACACCGGCGATTCCATCACGGTGGCGCCGGCGCTGACCCTGACCGACAAGGAATACCAGATCATGCGCGACGCCTCGCTGGCGGTGCTGCGCGAGATCGGTGTGGAAACCGGCGGCTCCAACGTGCAGTTCGGGGTCAATCCCGCCGACGGCCGCATGGTGGTGATCGAGATGAATCCGCGGGTGTCGCGCTCTTCGGCCCTGGCGTCGAAGGCCACCGGCTTTCCCATCGCCAAGGTCGCCGCCAAGCTGGCGGTCGGCTACACCCTCGACGAGATCGCCAACGATATCACCGGGGGTGCGACGCCGGCGTCGTTCGAGCCGACCATCGACTACGTCGTCGTCAAGATCCCGCGCTTTGCGTTCGAGAAATTCCCGGGCGCCTCGACCACGCTGACCACCTCGATGAAATCGGTCGGCGAAGTGATGGCGATCGGCCGCACCTTTCAGGAAAGCCTGCAGAAGGCGCTGCGCGGGCTGGAGACCGGACTGACCGGCCTTGACGAAATCGAGATCGAGGGGCTTGGCCGCGGCGACGACAAGAACGCGATCCGCGCAGCCCTTGGCACGCCGACGCCGGACCGGCTGCTGCAGGTGGCGCAGGCGATGCGGCTCGGCTGGTCCAATGAGGAGATATTCACCTCGTGCAAGATCGACCCGTGGTTTCTCGCCGAGATGCGCGGCATTGTCGAGATGGAAGCCAAGATCAAGAAAAGCGGATTGCCGCAAAACGCGTTCGGCATGCGATCGCTCAAGGGCATGGGTTTCTCCGACGCCCGGCTCGCCGTGCTGGCGGAGACCACCGAAGCCGAGGTCAAGGCGCAGCGCCACGCGCTGAAGGTGCGCCCGGTATTCAAGCGCATCGACACCTGCGCCGCGGAGTTCACTTCGCCCACGGCCTATATGTATTCGACCTATGAGGCGCCGTTCGCCGGCAGCTTTGCCGATGAAAGCGCGCCATCGGACAAGAACAAGGTCATCATTCTCGGCGGCGGGCCGAACCGGATCGGGCAGGGCATCGAGTTCGACTACTGCTGCTGCCACGCCTGCTTCGCGCTGCATGACGCCGGTTTCGAAACCATCATGATCAACTGCAACCCGGAAACGGTGTCGACCGACTACGACACCGCGGACAGGCTGTATTTCGAGCCGCTCACCGCCGAAGACGTGCTGGAGATCATCGATACCGAGCGCCGCAACGGCACCCTGCACGGCGTGATCGTGCAGTTCGGCGGCCAGACCCCGTTAAAACTCGCGCGCGCGCTGGAAGCGGCGGAAGTGCCGATATTGGGCACCTCGCCGGATGCCATCGACCTTGCCGAGGACCGCGACCGCTTCAAGCGCGTGCTCGACAAGCTGCGCCTGAAGCAGCCGAAAAACGGCATCGCCTATTCGGTCGAGCAGGCGCGGCTGGTCGCCTCCGATCTCGGCCTGCCGCTGGTGGTTCGTCCGTCCTACGTGCTCGGCGGCCGCGCCATGCAGATCATCCGCGAGGACAATCAGCTCGGCGACTATCTGCTCGGCACCCTGCCGGAGCTGGTGCCGGCCGATGTGAAAGCGCGCTATCCCAACGACAAGACCGGGCAGATCAACACCGTGCTCGGCAAGAATCCGCTGCTGTTCGATCGCTATCTGTCCGACGCCACCGAGATCGATGTCGATTGCCTGAGCGACGGCAAGGACACCTTCATCGTCGGCATCATGGAGCATATCGAGGAAGCCGGCATTCACTCCGGCGATTCAGCCTGCTCGCTGCCGCCGCACTCGCTTGACGCCGCCATGATATCCGAGCTGGAACGGCAGACCCGCGAACTGGCGCTGGGTCTGGACGTGGTCGGGCTGATGAACGTGCAATACGCCATCAAGGACGGCGAGGTCTACGTGCTCGAAGTCAATCCGCGGGCGTCGCGCACGGTGCCGTTCGTGGCCAAGGTGATGGGCATGCCGGTGGCAAAGATCGCGGCCCGAATCATGGCCGGCGAAAAACTCGCGAATTTCCATTTGAAGAAGCGCAGCCTTGACCATGTCGGCGTCAAGGAATCGGTCTTTCCGTTCGCGCGCTTCCCCGGGGTCGATACCGTGCTCGGCCCGGAGATGCGCTCGACCGGCGAGGTGATGGGCATCGATCGTTCGTTTGCGGTGGCTTTTGCCAAGAGCCAACTCGGCGGCGGCACGCGGGTGCCGCGCAAGGGTACGGTGTTCGTCTCGGTGCGGGAGGGCGACAAGGCCCGCATCCTCGGCGCGGTTCAACAGTTGTTCTCGCTGGGCTTCAAGGTGATGGCGACGTCCGGTACCGCGCGTTTCCTGACCGACAACGGCGTGCCCACCGAAAAGGTCAACAAGGTGCTGGAAGGCCGGCCGCATATCGTCGACGCCATCACCAATGGCGACATCCATCTGGTCTTCAACACCACCGACGGGGCGGCGGCCCTGGCCGACAGCCGCTCGCTGCGGCGCGCTGCCCTCTTGCATAAAGTGCCATATTACACCACTCTTTCGGGTGCCGTGGCGGCCGCGCAGGGCATCCGGGCCTATCTGGGCGGGGACCTCGAGGTCCGCACGCTGCAGAGTTATTTTTCCGAAACCTGATCTGTCGCCCCGCGCCCGGCAATGGATCGGCAATAAAGCCGGTATCGCTGGAACTCGCCAGCCATGGGGTTGTTCTGTTTCGGCGTTTATGCGTGGCCCCAAGAATTGGTCCGCATGAGAGGATTAGTCAAGATGATGGAAAAAGTTCCGATGACCGCGGGCGGGTATGCCGCCCTCGAGGTCGAGTTGAAGAAGCGCCAGTCGGAAGACCGTCCGCGCATCATCGAGCACATTGCCGAAGCGCGCTCCCATGGCGACCTGTCGGAAAACGCCGAATATCACGCGGCGAAGGAAGAGCAGTCGCACAATGAGGGCCGCATCGCCGAGCTTGAGGACAAGCTGGCGCGCGCCGACATTATCGACATCTCCAAGCTCTCCGGCGACACCATCAAATTCGGCGCCACCGTCACCCTGGTGGATGAGGACACCGACAAGAAGACGGTATGGCAGATCGTCGGCGAGCCGGAAGCCGATGCCAAGAAAGGCCGCATCTCCATTACCTCGCCGCTCGCCCGCGCGCTGATCGGAAAGAAGAAGGGGACGTCGGTCGAGGTGGTGGCGCCGGGCGGGGCCAAGGCGTACGAGATCACCAAGGTGGAATGGCGGTAACGTTTTTCGTCGCCTCGCTTGCGGCGAACTGCCGGCGCCGGTCTTACGTATCGCCTTGCAGGCACCGTTCGCCGACGGAGACGGGGCGCATTCGCATGTTATTTCTCTCGGTCGCGCCGCGCCGCCTCGGCCTCGATCAGCCGCTCGAGCCAATTGGCGAGGGAACGGCCATCCTCCTGCGCAAGGCGCTCCGCCGCCGCTTTGACGGACGGTCGCACGCGCACGTGCATCGCGGCTTCGCGCGTTTCCTGCTGTGGTATCTTCATTCGTCGTTTCTAACCAAACGCTCTGGTTGATGGAATGCTGGCAAACCGCCAGTATTACGGTACAGCGCCAGATTGATTATGATCCATCTCTCAACCGACCAGGGAGATGATGATGGTCAGCAAGCAGGACGAGCCGAACGATGACGTTGAGGCGATCGCGGAGGGGTTTAAGTTGATGCGGGCTTTTCGCAGCATCGCCAGTCCGGAGGCCCGGCGCAAGGTCATTGAACTGGCCATGGCGCTCGCGAAGGAAAGTGACGGCGCGCATTCGTCGTCGAGATGTTGTAATACTACTCCGACGAGATGACGCAGCGCACGGAGACGGTATGCGGCTTTCCGATTTGACTATCGCCATCGCAACGGCGGCGTTCCTTGCCGCCGGCACCTCCTTCGCGGCGGACCTTGAAATCCGGCCACGCGTGGCGCCCGAAGACACATCGGTGCACAAGGGTCCGCCGAACTGCAGCCGATGGACCGACGAATGCGTCAACTGCTCGCGCGGCGCCGAAGGCGAGGCGCCGGTCTGCTCCAATATCGGCTTTGCTTGCCAGCCGAAGCTCGTGCGCTGTCTTGATCGTCGCGCGCCGCAGGATGAATCGCAGGAAAAATAATCCCCGGCGACAGGTCGCATCGCGAGACGATTGCAGTCGGTTACGGCGGCGCTCCGCCGGTGTCGGCAAGCTGTTCGTCATGCCCGGCCTTGAGCCACGGCTGTCCGGTTCATTGAAAGTATAGTCCAAGTTTCAGCTGATTTGGATT